>SKPJ01000050.1 GCA_007119595.1 Myxococcales bacterium | reverse complement strand
GCCCTTCCCGACTACGAAGGGATGGTGGAGAGTGAGGCGTACGCTCTTTCGCGTGGTGGCCGCTCCGAGCCGGCCTCGGCGGCGATAAGCGTCCAGCCGGACCGAAGCCTCCATGTCCAGGCCATCATGGGAGAGGTGGTCGATATTTTCGGTGGCGGACTCGATATTTTCGATGCTGGCGATGATGCGCCCCTCGTTGTCGATGAGGAGGCGGTCTGCCGTATCGGTCATATTTCGAGCCGATGATGCGGTGGCCGAAACGTCGTCGAGGAGGGGATCGATTTGGCCGTCGAGACGTCCCGTGATGCTGCGGGCACCGCGGGTGGTGGCCTGAACGTCGGTGATGATGGCGTCGAGGCGCTCGCCGTCTTCGCCCATCGATGCATTGAGGAGGGCCAGTAGCTGGCCGGCCTCGGTGGTCGTGGTGTCGAGGCCAGCGATGGCGGAGTCGACGGCTTCGCGGTTTTCGGCGACGGCCTGGCCGACGGCCTCGAAGAATACGGAGGCGTTGACAATAAGCTCGCTGACTTCGGCGTGGTCGTCGCGCAACATGTGGAGAATCGTCTCCAGCACTTCCGTGGCCTGATTGAGGATGATCTCCATACGCGGCGGGTCGACACCGCGCAAGGTGCTGCCACTCTCCACGCGGGGGGAGTCGAAGGATTCGGTCGTGATCTCCACGTAGGGCTCGCCCAAAACGCCTCGTGTAGTGATGTAGAATTTGGAGTTCTCGCGGATGGCGTCGGCATATTTGGAGCTGATATTAAGCGTGGTCTGTACGGCGACGGCGGGAAGATCCACATCTGGATCCTCGTTTCGCTCAAATTCAACGCGGCGAACGTTGCCGACGTCAATGCCGGCGATGGCGACATCGGCGCCCGGCTTGAGCCCCCCGGCGGTTTCGAATTGGACGTGGACTTCGTACCGATCACCAAAACGGACGTCACCCAACAAAAAGACGAATACGACGAGCAGTGCCGTAGAAAAGAGCACTAAAGCGCCGACTTTGACCTCAATGGCGGTTTCTTTCTTTTGCATGGGACGAGACTACCGGAGTATAGGGACGACGAGGGAGAGTTGTAATGGTGAGAAGCATCGATGAAGCGCGGCCATTGTGACCTGCACGGGCGCGATTTTCAACTGCAGCGGCGTGCAGATGCCGACCTACACCTCCATGGGGCCCTCGGGGAGTCCCTGAATGAACTGTTGGACAATGGGGTTTTCGCTGTTCTTAAAGTCATCCTGAGTACCATCGAGGATCAATTTTCCCTGATATAGCATGGCGATGCGGTCTGCGATGCCAAAGATGCTACGCAAGTCGTGGCTGATGACAATGGAGGTGACACCGACGTTGTCGGAGAGGTGACGGATGAGCTTGTCGACCATGGCCGCCGAGATGGGATCGATACCGGTGGTGGGCTCATCGAAGATGACGAATTCGGGGTCCAGTGTGAGGGCGCGAGCGATGGCCACTTTCTTTCGCATTCCGTCGCCGAAGTCGGCGGGAAAGCGCTCGGCGTAGCGCTGCATACCGACGAGGCGAAGTTTTTCACCGGCCATCTCCAGCGCCTCGTCCTGGTCGACGCCGAGGTGTTTTCGAATGGGGAGGGCCACATTGTCGGCGAGTGTCATGGAGTCGAAAAGGGTGGAGTTTTGGAATACCATGGCACACCGTTTTCGGATCGGATAGAACTCCTTTTCCCTGAGGTCGGTGACGTCCTTTCCGTCGAGGAAGACCCGTCCCTTGTCGGGGCGGAGCAATCCGATGAGGTGTTTTACGAGGACGCTCTTGCCAGCGCCGGATTGCCCGATGACGAAGAAGACTTCGCCGGAGTCTACGGAGAGGTCGACGCCGCACAAGACGTGATTGTCGCCAAAACTCTTGTAGATATTTTTGAACTCGATCTTTCCCATGGTGATTTGGTCGGGGCCAGTGATTTGGTCGGAGCCAGCAAGGAAACTGGGGCAGGGCGAACGCAGCCGATGCCATGTTCATTCCCGCAGGTGTATCAAAAAGCCCATTGGATTCCGAGGCTTGCCGACGGCAATGTCCAGTTCTCCTCGAGCGGAGCTTCGGGGGCCATGGCGTGCTGGGCAATATTGAGTCCCTCGATAAGGGGCATGTGGATGCCGAGTTCGACGATGAAAAACCGCTCGTCATCGGTCCATACGGAGTAACCGATGCGGCCTTCGACACCGAATTGGATCAGTGAGCCCTGGGCGAGAGAGAGGTTTCGATAGTGGGGACCACCGGCAAAGGTCCAGCCACGCCGGGGTCCGATGGGCATGCGACGGGCGAGGACAGCGACGCTCCAGTCGAAGGCGATTTCGGCGTCGGCTTGACCCGTGGGAGCCATGGGATGATCGGAGAGATAGGTGGCCCCGATGGCGGCTTCGGCGTTCATGGACAGTGATTCGGTGATGATGTGGTGGAACCCAAGGCGGGCCCGCGGGCCGACCGCGGCGGAGGTATTCCAGTCGTCGCTCCAATCGATGACCGGTCCGGCGCGCACATCGGCGCCGACGGCAACGAAGAGTCGCCCCACGATGGGCAGGTGGGTTTGCTGGGCCTGGGCGCTCACGGGTCCGGTGGGGCCAAAGAAGGTGCACAGAGCCACCAGCAGCACGACGGCCGATAGTTGAAGGCGAAGTGGTTGCACTCACGAGACCATGTGAAGGATCAGGTAGCCGAGACCGGAGATGATAAAATCCAAGATGACGACAGCGAGGCTGGCGTTGACGACGGCGCTGGTCGTGGC
>SKPJ01000062.1 GCA_007119595.1 Myxococcales bacterium | reverse complement strand
TCTGGTGACGAGCACCACACTCACCTGGAGCTGCGAGACGATGGTGAGTTCGTTGGCCGTATACTTGCCGTTACACCCGGAAAATCATTGGAGCGCACGGATCTACTGGATGCCTTCGACCTCGAAGAAAGCTCCGACATCTTCATCGCCACCGACCATATTCGATTCACCGGGCTTATGGCCGGTGGCGGACTGGACACCCCCTGGCAGATGCGGATGCCCTCCAAGAAAGACGAGGAACTCAAGGCTTATTATGGCGCGATGAGCCTCGTTGTACCCGCACTCGGAAGCACCATGGCCAGCAGTAGTTGAGGAATCACCGACGCGCGCTCTCCGACGAGGGCGCTCATACACTTTCGACAACGAGGTACCCCTATGTCCTTCTATGAAACCACGACCGACCGTCTGCTCGTCATTAACTGGTCCAATATCGGCAAACCGGAGCGCCGCCAGCGTGCCTTCGGCGGCTATATCAGTGGCAAAGAATTTGAGAGATACGACGAGGGCGTCTACCGCGTCCCCAAGACCATGACCATCGACGAACTCGACGCTATGCTCGAAGACGTCATCCGTCCCTCCGACCAGGCCATCCTGTCTTACCCCTACGGCAAAAACGACAATGAGGCGTCGGCGATGCGAATCCGGATTTATGGGAAACGAGTGACAGAGGATTGAGGGCAACCATTCGATCCGTCAGCAATATACTGTGTGGGATATAACAATACACTACTGGCGTGTAGCAAGAATCAGCCGCACTGAAGCGATGCACGGAACGGTTGAGGCGTATCGCCGGAGCAGTGGAGGGAAAACGTGTCGATTGTACAGCGTCTGAAACGAAAGTGGCCATGGATGGTGGTCCTATTCGTGGGAATCTTCTTATTGCTCCACTGGCTGTTCGAGGTGTATCTGCATCCACTGGCGCAGAATATGCTCGCCGGAGCCATTGGTGCCATTATCACTGTGGTAGCGACGAAATTTCTGCTCGGCCACCAGACGGAACATGAGGAGGCAAAGGAAAAAAGCACTGAGTTATTTTCCCAAAAAGTCGACCGATTTGATCACTTGATAAAAAAATTGGCGGCTCTCGCGGATGGGGACAAGGTCAACGATGACGAACTCGACAGCTTCGAGCAAGAGGTTCGACGAGCTTCGTTGGTGATGCATGAGGAGACATTGACGAAGCTGCTCAAATTTCGCCAGCAATTGCAGGTGTTTCGAAATCCCGACATGGAGTTCGATGATCTCGATGAACTCGAGCAGAGAGTATTCCTCAAATATTATTCTCAAGACGACTTCATAAACCTGTGGGATGTGGTCACGCTGCTGCGCCAAGATCTCGGCGTCTACGGCGATGAAGCGGCACGTGTCAGTAGTCATATCGCAACAGAACGCGAGACTTACGCCGCACTCGAGGCGCGGCTCGAAGATTCAAAATTGTATTTTCAGCGGGGAGTAAGCAATGAACCGGCCGCGGCAGCAGCAGAGTAGTGAAGAGCTAGATCTTTTCTTTGCCGGGTTGATCGACCCCGAGCAGTCACTGCCAGAAGTCGAACTCGAAAAGAGATACCTGTCCTTCTGGGAGGGATTGAGTGAAGAACAGCGGACAGAGATACTTCGACGCCGCGATAATCAGGGGCGAACGCTTTGCCATCTCCTCGTCGAAAAAGGCCTTGATGAGCTTCTGGAGGAAGTCCTCGTAGAATTCTCCGAGGGGGAGCTTTCGGCGTGCGTCGACGCGGAGAGGCAAAACATCCTGCATGTCGCCGCTGACAGACGCAATAACGACTTGCTCACACTGCTCGTGGAGCAGGCGCCTCAGCTTGTGAAAGAAAGGGATCTCGAGGGCAATACGCCACTGCACCTTGCCGTAAAACAGCGTGGAATCACGTCGGAAAGCTTGGAGCGAATGGTCGAGGCAGCGCCTGACGATATCATTCGCGTTCCAGGAGAGCTGGGGGCGTTGCCCCTCGCGCTGGCTAAAGACGAAGAAACGGCCTCCTACCTCCGAGGACTCACCGAGCCCGAATCCGACGAGCGCCTCAATCTCCGAGGTGACACCTTATTGCATCTCGCCGCAGCAAAGGGCTGGACAGAACTGGTCGATGCTATCCTGGATAGTGACCTTACGGATACGGCGGTGACCAACGAATGCGGCCAGACACCGCTTCACGTGTGTGCAACAGATGAGATTGCCGAGAAATTATGGGCCATCGTCGATGAAACTCAGCGTCTCGAATTGGTCACATGCCGTGACGAGTCTGGGAATACACCGATTCATCGCGCCGCGGAAGCCGGTTGGTCCGAGCTAGTCCAGCAATGGCTGGACGCTGCCGGCGAAACCACATCGACCCTCGACACATGGCGGGGAACTGATGGATGCACGCCGCTGCATTGTGCCATCACCGGACAAGGTAGAGGCGGTTGGAGAAGGACTCCGGGACGGATCGAAGCGCTACAGCCTGAGCCTCAAAGGCATCGTCCAAATGAAACGTCAACGGAGCTAAGCAACGTCATCGATTCACTCCTAGATGCCGCCGGTGCAGGGGCAGAACGGCTAGCGAAAAGCCGCGACGACAAAGGCTACACCGCACTGCACCGAGTTTGTGAGAAGAGCGCACAAAAAAAGTTCAATATTATCGAGAGATTGCTCGAAGCCGCACCGGATATATTGGAGCTACGCAACGGACACGGCGAGCGGCCCCTACACCTGGCCGCGAATGGACCTGATGAAAAAATTGTGGAGCACCTATGCGATCGGGGCGCCGTCGTCGATGCGATAGATGAACGTGGCACTGGCGTACTGCATAGGATACGTGGAAGAGGCGAAGAAAGTGGCGAGATCGCCAGGATACTCCTCGATGCAGGCGCCCAGTGGTGGGATCCCAATCCCAGCAATGGCGCATCCGTGCTCGCGGACACTGACAACGAAGAGGTCGCTCTCGCTGTGCTCGACTGGCTTGACGAATCGGGATCTGCAGATGAGCTGCACGACGCGTGTACCGTCATCGATGCCGCAGGCCACAATATTCTACATGGTGTGGCGAATAAGGAGTGGCCCCGGGTCTTCGATAAGATTGAAGAGCTTTTCCCAGAATCGATGTTGACGAAGCTCGCTATTCGAGGTGATGCCTATGATGCGCGCCCCATTCATCTGGCAACCGATGAGGATATCGCCGAGCGTTTATGGGAATTGATGGTCGCCTGCGGTGAGTCGACGCCCCTGTTTGCTCCCGACTACACGGGAACGACACCGATCCATGTGGGGGCTGCCAACGGTTGGTCGCGATTGATAGAGCGCTGGCGAGAGAGTTATCCATTCCGTTTCGGGCGTGCTGCACGACGCACGGACGACAAGCGCCAAACGGCGCTACATATCGTCGCGGGCGCTCAATTGATGAATCATAGTGACGGTTTTGGACGGGGTTCAAGTTGGAGTAACGACCACGATTATCGGGTCCAGATTGCCGACTCACTCCTACCTTCTTTTGACAATGCGGATCTGCGGCTCCGGGATTTGACCGACGTCGATGGCAGGACTGTACTTCACGTTGCTGCCAGCGAGGGATACTCGGAGATCGCCGAATTTTTCGCGAAACGAGACAAGGGCTTGTTGGCCTGCGCTGATTTTCAGCGATTGACACCGCTGCATTATTGCGCCCGGTCACGCTCTCGCCGTGGCGATGCAGGAGTGGCCGCCGTACTCGGCCCGTTAGCTAAAAAACCCGAAGGGCCCCTGGATGCCAAAGGGCCTCTTGATGCCCGCCCAGTAGCTCTGGCCGAAGAAGAAGCCGTCGCGAAAGAACTGCTGCCACCGGCATCACGTCCCGTCGAGAAAGGCGATTGGAGTACTGAAGTCAACGGTCGCGAAGATACATTGCTGCACATCGCTGCTGCACGTGGGTGGTTGAATCTGACAGCATCGTGGGCCTGGCAGAACTCGCCAGAGGATGTCCGGGAGTGTCTGAGCAATTCAAATGTCTACGGTCAGACCCCGCTGCACGTCTGCAACTCCGAGAATATGGCCCGCATGTTGTGGGATAGAGCCGACCTCGCCTCCGACGGCGATGCACGGGAGTTGTTGACCCGACGCGATGTATTCGGGAGTACACCGATACACCGGGCTGCCCAAGGAGGATGGACCGAGCAACTCGACAAGTGGTTAACGCTTATCGATCCAACTTTCGAAGGCAATTCGCGGTCCATTCATGAGGGAACCGATAGACCACTCGTTTGCCTGCGAGGCCAACATGGCGACACACCGCTGCATCTCGTCATGCGTGCTGAGGAGCGACTACGGCGGCAGCGACGCGATGGTGGGATGGACCCGTTGGCACCGCGACACCGACGCCGAAGATCTGGCCGCCGGAGCCGAAAACCGGAGCGTAACGATGGCAGCCCGTCACGAGTCCCTGCCCTGGAGGTACTTCTATCTCACCTCGACAGAGCACTGACGAACTCCACGACGAGCGGGAAAGCCCCTATTTCTTCGGTCAATCTGCGAAATGACCGGGGATGGACGCCCTTGATGGAAGCCGCTTCAAAAGGTGACGCCCGAGCTATCGAAAGATTGCTCGCTTACGGAGCCGCGGCAGATTTAAAAGACGACCGCGGCCGGACAGCACTCCATATTGCCGCTGACCAACGTGATAGCATCGAGGCCGTAGAGGTACTCGCCAAAGCCAGCCGCGCCGTCAATTCAACCGATGACCGAGGACAGACGCCACTGCACCTCGCCTGTAGTAACGATGAATACGGCAGCGCCTGCAAATTGATCGGCGCCGGCGCCGACGTCAACGCTCAGGACTATTTCGGGCGCACACCACTCTTCGAATTAGTCTCTTCATGGTCCCGTGGTCGTGGTAATGAGCCAGATCGGCAAACGCTATGTACCCTCTTTCGAGAATACGGTGTCGATCCGACCATTCGCGATCTTGAAGGGCAGACCGCCTTTTTTGAAGTGCGTCAGCTTCATTGGTTGCGCTGGCTCGTTGAGTTGAGCGATGGCGATGTTCCTCCTTGGAGCGACCGGGATCTAACGGGTACTACCCTTTTGCATAGATATCTGGGCGAAGATGAATTGGTCGAATACACCCTGCGCGCACTCGATGATATGAGTCTGTTCAGATCTCGTGACCATCGAGGTCGTACACCCATTCACGAGGCAGTCCGGGGATCCATGCCCGCTGATCTTTTGGCTCAACTGGCTGATCGGCTTCAGAAGGCGGGCGAGGAAGACGCCTTATGGATCAAGGATTACCACGGACAAACTCCGGCCCATGAGTGTCGTGAAGATCATATCCGCACGCTGATAAAGACAAACGAGGACTGGCTGAATCAGGATTATTCCGGCCGCTCCGTCCTGGCTGCTCGCGCTGAACATGGTTGTAATATTTCAGCGTATTTGATGCGCCGTCGACATGGTGCCCGGGACTGGTGCCGAGAGGCATTGCAATCCGAGGACCATAAGGGGCGTACGTTACTACATGCTGCCTGTGACCGCAGCAATCAGAGCTGGATTGATGTGGCCCTCCTTTGCGGTGGCGAACCAAATCGGGAGGATGATCGCGGTCAAGGGCCGGTCCATATCGCCGTCGAGGCCAACTCTTGGCAGGATGGTGGCGCTATCATCAGGAGATTGCTGGAGGCCGGCGCTGATCCCACGGAATTGGATCGCGACGAAAAAACCGCGATGGATCGCGTTGTCGCCGAACAAGACAACAAGGTGGGACGGCGCCGATGGAGACCCCGAAGTGTCGATTATGGTATCCAGCGAGCACTTCTCGATTCATCGGAAGGCGTCGAAAACCTCTGGATGCCCGGTCGGCCTGCTAAGGCTCGGATCGAAGCGGCCACACGATCCGGTTGTGACGAGATTTTGAAGGCATTGCTCGAGCGATATGCTGTGAAAACGATCGATCCCTCCTTATATCGACGGGTCGCAGAGCGTACGGAGTTGTGCCGGGAAAATAGCTCACGCAGAATTCAGACCAACGGCACGGGTCGGCTATGGGAGGCGCTCACGGACGTTTCCAATTCTTCGGGTAAACCATCGAGACTCCAGTGCCTCCTGGATAGAAGGTACTCGAATGCTACCGAGATCGATGGCCAGTTGAACGGTGAGGATGGAGATCGGCAGTTACTCTTCGAGCTCATCGCCACACCGGAGCAACTCAAAGCGCTTGGCGATATCACCAACGGTGTTAAGGCCCGCCAGACAAAGTGGAAATTCCGGTGGCCCGATGGGCCTGTCACGGACACTGCCTCGTGCGAACAATTTGAAGAGGAGGAGCTCAAAGCGCTTCTGGGTGGGCCGAGAAACAACCCCACGGAGTTGATCGAAGTGGTCGCAGAAAACGTCGCTCGGTATTTGGTTCGCGATAAGCACGAGCTTATCTGGCGAGCATTTCTGAGACAGCTCCCTGGCCTGCGTGATAAAGACAGGCAGGCATGCCTCAATAAAGCCCTTCGGTTGGCTACAAAACATAATCTGACTTATTTCGTGCGTCGGTTCTTCGAGAAATTCAACGGCGAGTTCGCCGCAAAAGCCGTCAACGCTCGAGGAAATGATAACGGTCGCACGCCGATCTTTTTTGCAGGTGATCCAGCCACAGTGAATACGTTGATCCGGCAGGGAGCCGATCTGGTCATCAATGATGAATCAGGGTTTAACCCCATCTACGCCTGGGTCGCCGGCCGGGCGGAGCGATTACTGCGACAGGGTCGCAGTCACTCGGGAAGCCAACGACGCCGGAGGTCGACTCATTCTGATCGGATGTTGGCGGCCATGATTGGGCTCGTATTGGAGTATACCGGGGCCGGTCGGGCCCTGGCTGTACCCGGCAGAAACGCCCGGAACGTGTTTCACGAAGTGGCCCGGCTGGGTAGCCCGGAAATCTTCAACGTTATGCTCGCCGTCCTAAAACGCCGCAAAGCATACTATCGGCTGCGCTCCGTCGACGATGCCGGCAATACGCCGATGCATTATGCGGCCAGTCCATCGATCATCGAACTCGTCGTGACCTTCTTTCCCTCGTTGCTAAAGGTTCGCAATGATGACGGTGAGGTACCGCTGGAAACGATGATACGCCGGACAACCATCGAAGACGTCGTCGATGCCTACGAACGTCGTGGAAGAAGAGGCGGTACTAGAACGCAGGCGGTCATTCCCGGACGTAACCGGCTCGACCTCGTCGTCCATATTCACCAGACCGAGTTGACACCAGATATCTTCGAGGCGTCACTGGAAAAGATCTTTTGTCGTGCCTGTGAAGCGGGAGCAATCGACGAGGTGATCTATATCCTCGACCAGGTTGGCTATGACCCGGTGGAGTCGTTGCGAAACTGGGTAGCTAAAGCAGATGATTGGGAAAGATCCTCCGACGACAACGGGAGAAAGGACAGGAACAATCATCCCGGGCCGACGGCGATACACGCGGCTGCTTTCGGGGGTAGTCTAAGGGCTCTGGCTATCCTCGGTGCGCACCTCAGTGGTGAAGACAAAAGCCGATCACGTGAGTTAAATGCAACTAAGTCACGGGTTTATACACTGGCTCGCACCGAATTTGCCGATGCTCTGAGTCCCTTTTTCTGCCGCGCCGATCGCTTTGGCAACACCCCACTGCATTATGCGGCGGTCAGTCGCGACTACTGGGTATTGAAGCTCGTCGCCGGTGTTGTCTCAGAGGTCAATGTGACCAACGCAATGAAGCTTACGCCATTGCACTTACTTGCCATGTCGACTCGTTTTGATCCCGAATTGCATCTGGATTTCGACGGACGTCGAATTTTCGAAGAACTCGTATCGAACGGTGCTGATCTGTCAGCACGAGATGGGATGGGTCGAACCATGCTCGATCTCCTCCTGCGAGAAGATGACCTCGAAATATTCAAGGGATATATCGATCATATTGGTGGGGGCCAAGCCCATCAATTTGACCCCAATATGAAGGTAGATGAACGGCGAAAGGAGACGATTTTACACAAGATTGCCTTTCACCAGGGAGGTGGTGGTCCGTCTCAGGGGGGCTGGGGTATCACCCATGGCAAGCGGATTCTTCAATTTCTCCAAGAGCACTACTACAAAGAACTAGATGAAAGTGCGAATCGCCTGGACCCGAACGTCCGCGATGCCTCTGGAGATACGCCGCTGATGATCGCCGTGCGGATGAATATGAAGACTGAGCAAGATCAGCTTACGGAACTCGGGGATATCGCCACTGAGCCTGATCCTGATGGGGACAATGACGATGATAAGGACTCGCAAAATGGAGATCCAAGTCAAGGCGACAAAGACCCGGATACCTCGAAGAAGAAGGCAAAGACACCTTACTCAAGAAAGGACGATTCGAGAGATCCGAATGATCCGGAGCAGGATCCCGATGACGACAATACGGACGATGATGACGACGAGTCATCAAATAGACTAGACGACGAAGCCAATCTCAAGATCACTCAGTTGATTGACGAAAGCGCCTTCACACATCGCTCCTTTATCAAGCAATTTGTCGAGACATTCGAGAAGAAAATCGATTATGCAGCCCGTGACTCAGCCACACGACGCACAGAACTGCAGTGGTGCGTCGATCACGGCGATTTCGAATCAGCCGAGACAATCGCTCGTGGCTGGTGGAAGGTCCTGACTCAGGAGTGCAATGGCGGCGGTCCCGCTGAGTTGGCCGAAAATATGGTAGAACAATGGTGTGACGATGCAGATACAATAGAAAACAGCAGTGCTGAAGATAGTGATTCGGTCCGCGACAAACTCATTGTAGAGCTGACTGTCCGGACAATCCGCAAGGAGGTCGAAGAAATCCTGAAAGAGTTCGGCGAGGATGACTCCCTAAGCGCGGGAGAATTACCCGTAATATTTGATGGGCCATCCGTACTGGAGTCAAAAAATAGAACGGCCTTCATCACCGCCTTGCCGCGCCTCGATGAACTTCGAAACCACTTACAACTACTCATCACCAGCATCGACCCCGGTGATACCGAGCAAAGTAAGACAACTAATACGAGCGATAATAAGTCAGCAGCCGAGCCGGCCCTGAGCCGACTGTATCGCTCCTATCTGCTCTGGCGTTCCGTCACACCGATCGGCTCTCTTTTGCGCTGGCTTCGCGCCCGACGCCTCACGGAAATTATTATCGGGCCCTACGAACTTCCCACTCGAGAAGTAGAAATCCCCCCCGCCCTCTGCGAGCAGCGTACGTTGTTGAGCGTCGATGCCGACGAATCGGAGATAAGGTAATTCGGCCGATCCGCGACGGGTCAGGACCTCCACGGAGCACCACTCGCAGACTGTTGGATATAGACTCCGCATTGCCTTCGTCGGTCGGCGCTTGCATCACCCTTCGCCGCCGACATAGCACCACTGCAAATCCTCCAGTGCCCTGCGCTGGCGGCTCGGGACGTGGCTCGGCTCGTAGGGGGCGCGGCAGACCTTGTCGACGGCCTCGAAGGTCCATTTGTAGGCCTTTTTTCCGTCGACCCACCGAGTGGCCATATTCAGCATCGCCGCCGGTACGACGGCCTCGAAGTAATCACAGTGTTCATCGAGCGCAGCCTTCGATGAGAAGCCGCGTAGCGCATCCAGAGCGAAGGCGTCGATGGCCCCGGGGATGTCATCGAAGTCGTCGATGTCGTCGCAGATATCGACGGCGCGGTGGAAGAACGCCGACTGCAGGGCCGTCAACGCCTCTGCGTCGACCGAAGGGTCGGGAGAACAGTAGATGTCGTCGACGCGCTCAACGACCGCCGCGGTGCGCTCGTCGGTGGCCAACGGGCTTTCGTCGAACCAGTCGAGGAGCTCGTCGTCCATCACGTCGACGATGTCATCGGGTAGATAATCGCGAAAATTCAGTCGCTTGCTCATATCAAACCTCCAGGTAAATACAGAATTTCATTCGCGGTTCAGCATTGCGATCACACCCATCTCACATGACGATGAAAAAGCTACGCATCATCGGGTGCATCTCGTTGATGAGGGCCAGCAGTCGGGCCGTCGACCCCGCGGTGGGCACGAGTTCAGCGTGGGCCCGGCGCATCCGCCGGACCACGGTGTCCAGGTGGTCATCACTGTCGTAGTCACTTCGGGCGCTCCACTCGGCGAGTTCGTCCCAGGTGATAACGCGCTCTACCTTCAAGAAGTACGTCTTTTCGTCGTCCAATTCTCCGCGGACGAATCGCGTCAGCTCCAGTTGACTGTCGTAGACCTTTACCTCACCGCCGACGGCGCCGGCCACGAACTGAAATCCGGCGTCGGTCATGGGGTGCCAGGTCATCGCGAACATCCCGGCGTTGCGAAGCCAGCCCGCGAGCACATTCCAGGAGTAGTCGAGCCGGCCGTCGACATTATCACCGACGTGGGCGGGACGCTCGACACGAAACCCGACCCCAAGAGCCGGTGGCGTTCGCTCCGGTTGTTTGTGGAGAAAGTAGTGGAATTGCCCCTCCACAGTTCCCACTTTTTCGCGCACCGCTTCGGGATAGAGTCGAAGGGCGCCGAGGTAGTCTTCGCTATTGTCATCGCTGCGGTGGATGAATGGTTGGCGGTCGTAGTTTT
>SKPJ01000244.1 GCA_007119595.1 Myxococcales bacterium | reverse complement strand
GTGGTAGGTTCGGGATATTGAGGATGGCCGTGGTCGTCGCCACCGAGGATGATCGACGAGCCGGCATCTTCGAAGTGGGTAGCTTTTTTCTGTCAGCCATTCAGAGTAGATGGTTCAGATGGGGCACGGTCGGTGGCAATGAGCCCCCCAACACCGCCATCTCCAGCGCCATCAGCGCGGTTTAGCGGAATCTTTCGTGTACAGCGTCCAGCGACTTCGCGCTCAGCGATTTCGCGTACAGCGCTCAGCGATTTCGCGTCCAGCGTCCAGCGATTTCGCGCACCACGTCCAGGCGCTGACGCACTGTCACATCATCTCCAAAAACGCCCGGGCCGCCGGGCTCTGGGTTCTGTCACTTCGGTAGATGACGGCCATGCGCCGTCGGATGGGCTCCTCGACGCAGCGCAGTCCCTCCTCGGGTTGGCCCAGGGCAAATTGGCTGACGAAGCCGGCGCCGATTCCCTGTGCCACCATCTGTTTGATGGAGGCGATGGCCCGTAATTCCATGACGATATCGACGTCGATATTGGCGGCGTCGATCCGCTCGTCGATGATCGCCCGCACCGCCGATCCGGCCTCGAAGAGCACCAGCGGCTGTTCGTGAAGATCGGTCCAATCAAAATTGCTGGCTCGACTCAAGGCGTGCTCCGGAGGCACGATCAACCGAAGTTCGTCCTCCACCCAGGGATCGATTTCGAGCTTCGAAATGGGGGCTCGAGACTCCGATGAGCCCTTGATGGGCAAGGTGACGATACCCAGATCCAACTCCCCGGAGAGGACGTCCTCCACCGATTGCTGACTCGATTGCTCGCGAACGAAAAAGCGAATCCCCGTGTGTTCCTCGTGGAATCGGCCCAGTATCGGCGGCAATAGATATGTCGTCGCCGTGGCGCCGCCGCCGACCGACAGCGATCCGCGCTGCAGCCCGATCAATTGGTCGATGGCCACCTGGCCGTCCTCCAATCGCGCCAGCGCCTCCTCCACATAGGTGCGAAACACCTGCCCCGCCTCGCTCAACACCATGCCCGTCGGCGTCCGGTCAAAGAGTGTCTGTCCCACCTGCTCTTCGAGCTTCGACAACTGGGCGCTCACCGCCGGCTGAGTCAGATGCAACTGATTGGCGGCCCGCGTCATATGCCCCTCGCGGGCGATGGTCAAAAAGGTCTGAAGTTGTTTGATGTCCACCGTGATACACCTCGTGCGCCGAGAAAAGACCCGTGTGCTTAATAAAATATTTTTATCATCAAAATAAAATCAATCAATTTACATTATGCCGGCTTCATCCCTATAGTCCAAATCGTACTAAGTAGTTTCTCACGTCTCACGCTTTCTCATTTCCCGAGGAATCCATGACCGATCCAAAAAATCCCTGGAATGCAAAACAGACCTTCGACTCCAAAAAGGGCGAGTATACAGCCTACAATCTACAAGCACTCGAAGACGCCGGGCTCGGCAAGATCGACAGCCTCCCCTACTCCATCAAAGTGCTATTGGAATCGTGCCTTCGCAATTTCGACGGCGATATCGTCACCGAAGAGCACATCGAGGCCCTGGCCAACTACAAGGCCAAAGAGGTCCCCGAACAGGAAGTGCCGTTTAATCCGGGCCGCGTGGTGCTACAGGATTTCACGGGCGTGCCGGCGGTAGTCGATCTGGCGGCCTGCCGAAGTGCGATGGACCGGTGGGGAAAGGACGTCTCCAAGGTCAACCCCTTGAGCCGCTCCGATCTTGTGATCGACCACTCCGTACAGGTCGACGAATTCGGCAGCGCAAAGGCGATGGGAATCAACACCCGGCACGAATTCGAGCGCAACAAAGAGCGCTACGAGTTTTTGAAATGGGGCCAGGGGGCATTCGATAATTTCGCAGTCGTTCCCCCGGAGACCGGGATCGTCCACCAGGTCAACCTGGAGTATCTGGCCGGTTGCGTGTTGACCGAAGAGCGCGACGGCACACAGGTTGCGTTTCCGGACTCATTGGTGGGTACCGACTCCCATACCACGATGATCAACGGATTGGGGGTCACCGGATGGGGTGTCGGCGGTATCGAAGCCGAGGCCTGCATGTTGGGTC
Source organism: Myxococcales bacterium (assembly GCA_007119595.1). Classification (GTDB taxonomy): domain Bacteria; phylum Myxococcota_A; class Bradymonadia; order Bradymonadales; family Bradymonadaceae; genus SLJM01. The sequence continues at coordinate 697 of SKPJ01000244.1, read as the reverse complement.
AGCCGATCTTTATGTTGATTCCGGAAGTGGTCGGGTTTGAGATGACCGGTGAGCTTCGCGAGGGAGCCACGGCCACCGACCTGGTGCTGACGGTCACCCAGATGCTTCGCCGCCACGGGGTGGTCGGTAAATTCGTCGAATTCCACGGACCGGGGCTGGCCACGCTCACCCTGGCCGATCGAGCCACCATCGCCAATATGTCGCCCGAATACGGCGCCACCATGGGGTATTTCCCGATCGACCAGAAGACGTTGGACTACCTCCACCTGACGGGACGGGACGCCGAACAGGTCGATCTCGTCAAGCAATACACCCAGCTCAACGGCTTTTGGCGAAACGACGACTACGACGTGACCTACACCTCGAGCCTCAAGCTCGATCTGGGCGAGGTGGAGCCGAGCCTGGCGGGCCCCAAGAATCCGCACGAGCGGGTCATTATGAGCGAGATGCAGGGCGACTTCCGCATGCACTGCGAGAAGACCTTCGACAAGCCGGAGAAGACGACGGCAGAGGACGTCGAATTTCGCGGTTCCACCTTCGATTTGACCGACGGCGACATCGTCATCGCCGCCATCACCTCCTGCACCAACACCTCGAACCCGGCGGTCATGATCGGCGCCGGATTGGTGGCCCGAAAAGCCCGCAAACTGGGACTAAAGGCCAAGCCCTGGGTCAAGACCTCGCTGGCGCCCGGCTC
>SKPJ01000341.1 GCA_007119595.1 Myxococcales bacterium | reverse complement strand
CCCTGCGAGGGGGAGAGTTGTTCGGGCCACGGGGAGTGTGAGGTGGACAGCGACGGGGAGGCCTATTGCGATTGTAACTCGGGATATCAGCCGGCCTCCAGTGGTCTGGCCTGTGAGGAGATTCCGGAAGACCCCTGCCAGGATGTGGACTGTTCAGGGCTTGGTACCTGTGACGACAGTACCGGAGAAGCGGTGTGCGACTGTGAGACCAATTACGTCGACCCCGATGCCGGTCCCGCCGATTGCGTTCATCGCTGTGACAACGGCGAGTTGGAGTATTGCGATATCTGGAAAGTGGAGGGCACTTCCAACGTTCAGTGGGAGGGCTATCGCCTCACCATTCCGTCCAGCGAATTACCGGACAACGCCGATACCGGTGTGGACGGTCCGTCGGGACCGATCAAGGCCGGGTTTGGTATCACACAACAGGACTGGGGATTCGTATTGACTTCCGATCACTTCTACAAATTCGATATCGATATCGATGGAACGCCGTATTGGATAGAATCGCGGCCCCTTTCCGATCTGGACGCCAGCCTGGCATCTACGCCACAAATACTGGGTGCCTACAATATCCCGGATGCCCATCCCACCGGGCCCAGCGATCCCGCTGATGCCGCCGATGGTCTTACGATTGTGGGCTACGAACCCACCGAGCCCGAGGAAACACAGATGCGGGTGTGGACGGCCAGTTATCACCACGCCGACCAAGATTTTATTGTGGATGGAGATGCGCTCATCGACCATGGACACGATGATTGGATCGGCAAGGAGCACGCCCCCTCCATCGGTGATATCACATCGATGTGGTTGGACGTGAGCGCCGATCAGGATCCCTCCGATTCCTGGATCGACGAAGAGCTCATTTGCGAGGGAGAGTCGGACCCGACGGAGTTCAGTGCTTATAGTGGGGTATTGACCGATCAGGCGGCGCATTTTGCCACCCTTGATGCCTGCCCTTCTACCACCTTCTTACCTTCCGTTTCCCACAGCGACTTCTCACCCTTTTCCACCGCCGACGCTCCTCCGGTCGACAGCGTGGGAGCCACGATTTACCATGACGGAGCGCTGTACCTTTTTCGAGAAAATCCGTTGTGATCCCAGGAGTCGGCTCAAGGGGGGGAAAGAGTGGGCCTGAGACATCTCCCAAAACGTTGACTGCAGATATTGGACCAGGCATGAAATCGATGCGAACCGAGATCCCCGTCATGTTGGCTTTTGTCTCAGTGGTGGCACTGTCACTGTCGATGATCGGATGTGGCTCCGACGAATGTGAGAGGGACAGCGATTGTCCCGATGGAAGCCGATGCGTCAGTGGTGGAGGGGTGTTCTCCTCGAGCAATGAGTGTCTCGCTGCGAGTGGGACCAACGACGATCCGGGTTTTCAGGGAGGCGATGACGCCGGTGTGGCCGACGATACCGGTGGCGGTGGCTTATACGATAATTTAAGTACCGGCAACAACGACTCCGATTCCAATAATACCCAAAACGATACCGGACCGCCGCCGACGAGTTGTGACGGCGTCGATTGTTCGGGCCATGGGGTCTGTGAGCTGGAGGGCAGTACGGCGGTCTGCAATTGTGACTCCGGGTATGTGCGCCAGGGGCTCGATTGCATCGCCGATCCCTGCTCGGGTGAAAATTGTTCCGGTCAGGGAGATTGCGTCGTCACATCCGGGACGGCCTCCTGCGATTGCAACGAGGGATATGTAGAGGGCGCTAATCTAACCTGCGAGGATCCCTGCGCCGGCATCAATTGTTCGGGGCTCGGAAGCTGTGAAGTGGTGGGTAGCGGTGACGCCCGGTGCAATTGTGACGACGGGTACGCACAGGACGGCAATTTGGACTGCAAGGACAATTGCGCTGGAGAGAATTGCTCCGGTAACGGCCAATGCAAAACCCAGAGCAATGGAAGCGCCTATTGCGATTGTGACTCTGGATACCAATCGACTTCCGGTGGATTGGGGTGCGAGCCCATTCCGGCCCAGCCCTGTGACGGAGTGACTTGTTCCGGTCTGGGGACCTGTGACGACAGCACGGGGCAGGCGGTTTGCAACTGTAATTCCAGTGAGTATTTCGATCCTCCGGGAGCCGCCGATTGCGTCCACCGCTGTGATGAAGGGCAGACCGACTATTGCGATTTCTGGGTGCTGGGCTCCAGCTCCTTTGAGTGGGAGGGATACCGGCTCAATCCCGACAATTCCTCGGATGCGCCGACGAGTTCCATTCGCGCCGCCTTTGATGTGGAGCACGAAGATATAGCCTACGTCTTTACCGGCGAATCATATCACGCATTTCGGCCCTCCGATCGAAATTGGGTCGATTCGTGGACCCTGTCCAGTTTGGAGTCCAGTCTTACGTCGGCCACGTTATTGGCGGCGTCCAGCGTGCCATCGGACCATCCCTCCGGTTCGCCGGGACCGTCGGATACGGCGACGATGATCGGTCTGGTGGGAAGCGACAAGCATGTCTGGCAATTTACCGTCAATGGCTCCAATCATGAGTTTTCACCGGTCGACGGAGGTTTGTTTAACGAGGCACATGAATGGGATGATCCGAACGCTCCCTCGGAATCTCAGGTCAACGCGGAGTGGCTCGACGTGGAAAATGCACGGGGCTGGATCGACGACGATCCCTCGCAGCTGTGCGAGACCTCTAACACCGAGGTGGTTCCCTATATAGCGCTGATGACCAGTAGCAGTGTGCATGTCGTCGAGGCCGGCATCTGTTTCGAATATTTCGACCCCATCGCCAACTCTACGTTCGAACCGTTT
>SKPJ01000336.1 GCA_007119595.1 Myxococcales bacterium | reverse complement strand
GAAACCGACGTTGGCGAAGTGGCGAGCCACAAAATCGGTCAGATTGCGGCCCACGTCGCTCTCAAAGGACGGACGGGCACCTACCGGGGTGGTGACGAGATCGACGAATTCGCGGCGACCGTAGTCCAGCAGCGCCTCGGTGTCGGAGAGGCAGGCCTCGCGTCGCCAGCGCTCAAAACCACCGGTGCCCTCGATGATCGACGGGAGTGCGACGTCGATGTCTCGGAGCGAGCGAAAATGTTGGTCGTAGTAATCGAGAAGGCGCTCCGGAGCGAGCAGCCGAGCCTTCTTCTCCGGAGAACCGAAGATAGCCGTTACGTCGTCGGCGAGTCTTTCGGCGTCGTCATCTGTGCGTTCCGGGCGGATGCCCAAGAGTTCGGCTCGTCGGCGCAAGAGCCGCTGTTGGATCTCGACGCTTCGACACAACCGAAAGGCGAGTTGATTGTCGCAGGTCAATTGGTCGTGGAGGCGACCGCCGAATTGGCGGTTGGCCAGGGCGTAGGTCAAATCGAGGCGAGCGGCGAAAAAGGAGCGGATCGACGGTGTCGCGGCGAAGAGGTCGCCGCGGCCCCCCTCGACGACGTCGCATACTTTCTCCGAGAGCTCAGCGATGGCGTCGCGCACCCGGTTGGTGGCCCGGCGCAAGTGGCGACGGAGCAATAAAAACACGGGCAAAAAGACCACCACCGCCCCCAGCACAGCGCCCAGGGGTCCGAGGAGCCACTCCAGAACGTTGGGCTGTTCGTGGAGATTGAGACCCATGGCGATGGAGTGCATCAAAGGGGCGCCCAGTGTCGGCGCCATGACTGCCCATAGCACGAGACCGACAATAAGGGGGGTGCGATCCGGTTTTTCACGAGCCGCTCGTTCGACCCGCTGGCGGCTGGCGGCAATGGGCGAGGGGTCGGGAAGTTGATGGCGCTGGCAGCGCTCGATGGCCCGACGCCGCCGGTGCTCGGCATCGTCGAGAAGCGACTGCGACGAGCGGCGTAAATCGCGCAACCCGGAGCGGGCGGTCTGCAGGCCCCCGCGGGCGGCGTGCCCGGCGATCAGGTGATCGGCGTCCTGACGCGCCTGGATCAGCGCGTCATCGAGGTGTAGGCCGCTCTCCCGCCGCAGGTCGTCGATCATGTCGTCCATCGCGCCCCGGCGGCGCTGGAGCCTCTGCCAGGCATCGTGGACCCGGTCGTAGAGTCTATCCTCGAAGGCCTCGTCGAAGCTCGCCAACAACTCGTCGGTGGTCGTGGCCTTGGTGACATGGAGGCGATCATCGACGTCGGCGCTCAACCTGCCCGCGGCGCGGGCCGTCATCTGCCGGAGCTTGCGGCGGGCGGGCTCCACCAATTCGTCGTCCGGGCGATCGAGGCAAAGGGACTCCTCATCGACACTGGCCCCGCGTCCCGATTGCTGTAGCCGGCCGAGTGCTTCGCGACCCAATCGGGTGGCCAGATATTCCCGCGCTCGCTCGGCGGGGAAATCGATCTCGATGCACGAAAAGGTCGAAAAGAGATCGTCGGCGGTAAATCCCGTCGCCGTCTGGCGCAGCCAGGTGTCGGAGGCCAATTCGTTTCGGATCTGGAAGGTCAAAAAGTCGCGTGTCTGACGCGTGGCCTCGTCGAGTCCCAGCACGGAGCTGTCAGTGACCCGGCTGTTGACGAAGATCTGAGGAATGCATCGCCGATTGGCGGGCAAGGCCTCGGCCCAGCGCCGAAGATTGTGAACGGCGTCCAATATGGAAGCTTCCTCGACGAGATTGGCCTCCGGCTGGTCACCGCCAAAGGCATCGGCGGGATGGGGGCTCCAGACGACGGGGACGATGGACAGGGGGCGGTCGAAGCCGTCGCGACTGGTGTCGAATAGCGGTCCGTAGGCCCGCATCAACTCCTGGTGTAGGGCGCGGAGTACGGGCCGAAATGCGCGTCGGCTGAAGGGCTCTTTGACGTCGCCGACGACATAAATGGTCAATCGTGGCGGTCGGCGCGTCGGCTGCTGACGGTAATCCTTGAGATGGTCGAAGCTCACCAGATGGCGCGTCTCCTCATTGACGGCGCGGCGAAGAGCGAGCAAGCGCGCCGAGTCATCGAACTGCGCGGGGGAGAACGTGATATCGCGAAACAGAGGGCGCTCACCGAGATCGAGGTCCTCGAAGGGAAGCCCGAGATCGGTCAGACGCTTCAGAAGCGGTCGATCCGGCATCGACGACGTCGTCTCCCGATCCACGATGGTAGCCGCCAATTCCGACGACGGCCGGTCGGACAGCGATTCGCCGTCGACCCATCGGTCACTACGGACCTCGGGGCGTTGTGTGGACCCCTTGTCGAGGTCATCGTCGAGCAGGGGATGGACCACCAATTCGCCGAGCAATTCCAGACATTGCTCGACGGCATCGTCGGCGCCGGCACGGCGGCGGGGCGTCCCCTCTTCGTAGGAAATTTCCTCCCGTTCATGGTGCAGATCCAGCCAGAGTCGAAGCAGGCCCTGGTGGACGCGGCGTCCCAGCGTCTCGAGGCGCTCCGACAGCATCTTCGTGTCCGCAGGCGGAGCATTGTCATGGTCGAAAAAACCCAGCCGGAAGGGGCTTGCGTCGACGGGTCGGAATTCGACGGACTCCCCATCGTCGAGTTCACCGGCAACCCACCCCGAGGTCTCCCAGTCGATGCGCAGCAAGCGGCGCGGTGCAAGGGGTGTGGCCAGATCGCCGGGACGGGGCACAAAATGGCGGGGCACACACATGGAGCGGCTGTGCCATAAGACTTCGGCGGCCGATTGACTCGCTCCGTCATCATGTGGACGACGCGCGGGTTCAAGGGGCCGTGGAACCAGCCCATCGAGAAACCCGGCCCGGTCGTCGTCGGTGAGCCAATCGGGATCGAAGCTCAGCGAAGTTGCGGCGCCGGAGAGCGTATCAAAGCCAGGTAATTCCCCGTGGAGCCAGCTCCAAGGGGCGGGATCACGCCCCTCTAAAAGCGCACGGCAGCGGGCGATGAGGTGGAGCAAAAGCCGGGGGCTCTGACCGTGAGAGACCCGCTCGACGATGGGCGTAATAAAGAGATCGACGTCGGGATTTTCGTCGGCCAGCCGGTTCAGGCGATCGACGGCACGGATCGGATCGCTGTCCAGCGGGAGCCACTCGAAGTAGCGCCGCCGGCGCGTGGTCTGATGATCGGCGGTCTCGACGGCACCGGAATCACGGGGCAAGGCGAATTGATAGATCCCGTTTTGAAAGCGAATCAATCCCAGGGAACGGATGATCGCAAAATGGAGCGCCAGGCTGGGCAGATCGTCCTCCCCGGCGGCTCGGGCCACGCAGGCCAACTCGGCGTCGGGCCGAATCCAGCGCCGGTCGTCGACACCGTCTTCGGAACGCACCGACAACAGGCGAAGATTCTTCAGCGAAGCATCGTCGCCGGTGGCGTCTTTGAGCCATCGCCAGTCGGCGCCCAGCCGCTCCAGCACAGACAGTCCAAAGCGGCCGACACCGACGACGATCGTCGGCTCCGGATATAATGAGTTCACGTCGTCAGATCCAGTCATCGTCCGTGCTCAGGAAGACGTCTCGTCGTCGGTTGCCGTGGTGGCCGCCGTCGTCGTCCGCGAAGTGGTGCGAGAGGATTGATTGACCGCCCCGTGGCGAAGCTCGTCGAGGGTCGCCTGCAGCTCCGATTCCTCGAGCGGTCGAAAGAGAGAGCGAAAGCTCGGAGGTACCGACGTCGACGATTCCGGATCTTCGAGGGCCCGCCAGCTCTCCTCAAAGCGGCGCAGAATCTCGACGCTCTGACGAAGATTTCGGGTCGCCTGCTCCGGGTCCAGACCGGCAGCGTTTTTCGAGGAATCACCGCCCAGAGTCAGCCGCTCGGTCTCGATGTTACGCAACCTGTTGAGCAGGCCCTCCAATGCCTCACAGAGGCGGCGAAACCCCTCCGTGAAATCGCGGAGTTTGAGCTCCTGAACAGGCGTGGGACTACTCCCGTATTGGGTGCGCAACTCATCGCGATTTCGGCGCCACTGAAACGGAAGGCGCACCACCCGGTCCAGGACCGACGGTGCCATCCCCTCGCGCACAGCACTCAACAACTGGTGATAGGGCCGGTATTTGACGCGCTCCTCGTCGAGGACTTTCGGAAGCTCCTCGATGGCCTCCGCCAACGAGGAACCCAGGGCCGTAAGATGGTTGTCATCGCCCGTATCAGCGCCCAATCCGGCGGCGTCGAGGACCCCCGGAGCGTTGGGGTCGCGCAATAGATACTGGCCGTCACGCAAGACGATAAATCCCCGGTCGTTCTGCGCTTTGATGGTCCACAACGCCGCGAAGTTGACGATATGAGCGCGCATCGTCTCCCGGCGGTGCTGCTCCTGGGCGTCGTCGGGGTCGAGGTCCGGGAGGGTTTCCTCCCAATTGTGGTCGATATGAAGGACCTTGGAGCGCTGCGACATATTCTTGAAGCGATAATAATAATCCTTCATCTCCTCCATGCGCCCAAAGACATATAAAGGCACGTTGAGCACAGCGCGGTAAAAGACGATCTTCTGGGGATCGTTCCAGCCCTCCTTGACCCACTTCAGACCGGATAGACTCGCCCCCTCCAGAGCGGTCTCCACGGTGGTGTCGCGAAAGCTGGCGTCGATGGCGGCCAAAAAGACCTCGCAGGGCCGGACCCCGCCGTGTTGGTCGCGAGACTCGTCGTAGCTGACCAGGAGTTCTGCGCGCTCGTCGACGACGCGTTGGAATTTGTCGCGCAGATAGTCCTGATGAATGGGCTCGGTGAGGTCGAGTTTCTCCTCTTCGGGCCGGGCGTTATAGATGGCCAGAATTTCGCGAATCGCGTCATCCCCTCCGTTTTGGACATCCTCCAGATTGCTCATAAACAGAGCCCGGTAGACGACCTCCATTTCCAGGGCGTCGGCCAGAGTCAGACCGTTTCGGCGAGCCGTCTCCTGGGCACGGGGATCGCCGCCCAGACGGATATTGAGAAAGCGAGTGGAGTACTCGCGAAGGGAGTCGTACAACTCGGTGAGGGTGGCCGTCGTCGAGCCGCCTCCGCGAAGACTGAGTGTGCGCACCGTGCCGCTGAGCTTGGACTGGATGGCGGGATTGCTCATGCTCAATTCGTCGAGACTGGCGATCCGGTCGTGGTAAAAATAATCCCACATCCGGCGTCCGTTCTCGATCCGCAACGCCTCGGCGTCGAGGACGTATTTATTGGCCGAATCATCGCCCTGCCGGCGCAACCTCTCGAGGCGGCGCTGTTGGTCGCGGGCAAATTGGTCGAAATTCTCATCCAGCGTGCGCATGATCCGCGCCGTCTCGCCGAGGCTGTCGCGCAGCTCGCCGCGGCGTTCGATGAACTCCCGCTGAATTTCGACGCGGGCCCGATCGATAGCCTGATCCAGAAGTCGGCGGATGAGCTCCGGGGCGTCCCTTTCTCGCACCCGATCGTCGTCGTCCATATCGTCGATCTCGAAGGGAGACGAGCGGGGCACCGACTCGTTGGCGCTGCGAAGCTCGTCGCGCAGATTGAGAATGGCGTAGCGCTTTGCCGCCAGACTGACCTGCTGGCTATCATCGGAGAGAAATCTCAGATCCAAGAGATCTTCCATACCCGGGAAAGTGGTGCCCTGCTGGCTATATCCCTCGTCGAGCAGTCGAATCCCGCGCCGTTTGAGGCGATCGAACCAGCGGGTGGCCCGGCCGATCCAATCTCGGACGGTGTCCCGTCCGTCGGGGACGGCCTGGCTTTCGATGCGCTCCGATTCCGTCTGTACGACCCGGTCGGCGGCCATCAACAGCCCCGGCTTTTGCCCGGGGCGGCGCCCGCATAGGGCACTGAGCAACACGGCGCCGAGAGAGAAATTCATTCCCCGGTCCGCGAGCTGCTCCTGGTCATCCGAGATTCGGTCTTTGTCGAAGCGCACACCGGCGTTTTCGATGGGGTATTCGCCAAGGCGGTGGCCGTGACGAAAGATGCTCATAAAGCGTCCGGGTTCGCCTTCGTCGAACTCACATCGACTCAAGAGCCGAACCCGTTTTTGGAAAAGCCGGTCGCGAAGCCGGTCCTGAATACCCTCTTCACGGGAGGAAAAATCGGAGAGGTGAATGGGGCGGGCCTCCTCGTCGTCATCGCGCTCGGTGACCTCATAGAAGGGGTCGGAGTGGCGGCGAAGACTGCTGTAGACCGGATCGCCGGGGATGGCGCCCAAAAAGCTCTGCCGCATCACCTCCAGAGAGGCCGCACGGCTGCAATAATCGACGAGACCTTCCGTGGGCACCAGCAACACGGCGGCGCCGTAGGATCCATAAAATGAGGTAAAACCGACGATGCCCTTGGCCTCAAAATCATGGGGGACCAAAAACCGCTGGTGCTGGGTGTAGTTGTCGTAGTCGCCGGCCTGTTCCGAGAACAGTGGCCCAAAGAGCTGCAGATACAGCCCGTCAGCCGCCGCATCGACGGGATTGGAGACCGTAAATCGCTCCGGCTTGTCGATGAGATACATAAAATCGAAGGGCCGCTGGTTTACGGTGGTCTTCGATTCGTCGGAGGGGTCGTAGTGGAATTCGATCCCGTCGGTGGGAAAAAACGCCGACTCCGGAGAGCCGAGTTTCATCAGATGCTCCACTTCTTTGAGCGCCGCGTAGCTATTGGCGAAGGTGCCGTCCTTATTGGCCCCGGTCAGATCTTCGAAGACGGCGGGCAATACACAGACGCCGATCATATTTGGATTGCCCAGGGCGCTGGCCTGATCGCGCAACGTGTAGGCCAATGGCAAAAAGGATCCGGAGCCCGTGCCGCCAGCCACCGAATAACACATCACGATTCGGATCTCCGCGCTGTCCAGGCGCCGATGACCGTGCTCGTGACTTTTGAGCTCCTCCAGAAGTCGGCGAAACCGGGGCACCAAATTGCCGTGTTTTTGCTGGTAATAGGAACCGAGCCGGGATTCGATCCGGATCTGCCCCGCCCCAGCCGTATCACCGGCGCGAAAGCGGTAGTCCTGGGGTACCCATTGGGTGAAATATTCGTCGGCCTCCAAAAAGAGCTTGCCGCTGGCCAGATTGGCATAGGACTCCTTTTCGAAGTCACTGATCAAAAACGACTCGTCGGCGAGCTCGCGGTAATTTTCCAGATCGTTGATATTGGTGTCGACGAGCGCGAATTTGACGAGATCTTCGTAGCGCTCTGCGAAGTCGGTGCGCTGCCGCAAATGATGAGCCACACGAGTGACCATCTGGCAGCCACAACCGCCGAGACCGACAAATAGAGTGGGCGAGACGGCGCTGGGCCGCGTGAGCATCTCATCAACTACCAATTTCTCATCTTGGGACATAGTCATTCCTCGGTGGCAGAGTCTCGTGGGTCACCTGGCGTTGGGACCGATAGGGAGAGCGGAACCGTTACTTACGTCACCTTCCGCCTCCCCTCCCCTTTTTTCGCCGATCGTCCGTGATCGATGTGAAAAGTCTCATGCTATGGTTGAGCAAATCGAGATTCCATACAAGGGGAATTACCCTGAAGCGATCGCCTGCGATCGCGCCGGCTCATCTTTCCAGCGAAGGGTATCCTCGGCCCCTCACCCCGCTGAATTTACCGACGTTGGGCTTAATCCACGAGTCAAAAACCGAGCTCTCGTAAAGCCATCATCGTTGAGTGGAACTGTAAGAAGAGTCAGATGCAGAGAAACGTTTGACATACCGATTCTCGTGCCGAACGTTTTAGCAATACTGATTTTCCCATAGAAACCGCAGTCTTATCTGATGTGTAATGGTGGGTATTTTATAAGGATCCAATCCATGAAACCATTTTCAAAGATCATCCCACGGCTTCTCGTATGCACAGGCTTTGTCGCTTTCTGTAGTTTTGGCTGTGATCCGCCGGATCCGGCCGCCGATCCCGAGCCGGAGGAAGAACCCGATGAGGCACCGGCCGAAGATCCAGACTTTGAGCTCGACGGCGATCCGGAGGCCGGTGAGGAGAACTATACCGCGCTATGTGCTTCCTGCCATGGAGCTGAGGGTGATGGTGAGGGTCCGGCGGGCGCGGCGCTCGAGCCGCCACCGACTGATTTTACCACCGCTGATCTGACACCCTATCGCACCTATGTCGTCACCCGCGACGGCGGCGCAGAACATGGAATGGCTGCCACGATGGCGCCCTTCGGCGCCCAACTCGACGAGCAAGAATTACATGACGTCACGGCCTATGTAATGGAATTTGCACAATAAATGGGGATACACGCTCGGACCGTCGAATCATCGCGCACCGAACGCAATGATGGATTAATCTGTCCTTTCATTCCAAGGCTGTGTCATGAATAAAATCCATTCGATGTCGTGTATTGTTTTTTTGATCGCCACGGCGATCGTGGTTGGCCCATCGGCCACCGCGGATGCCTGCGAGCCCTGCAACCGTGCCTTCCAGGCCGCCTTGGAAAATGAGGAAGAACGGGCCAATGGATTACTCGCCGAGCACTATGCGCAGACCGTCGAAAACCACAGCAAATTCAGCGTGCTCTCCGGTGAACAACAGGTCGAGGACGAACCGGAAGAAACACCAACCATCCTGGCTCAGGCCGGCAATCCCGATTCAGCTACCGGCACTTCACCCTCTCCCGCGCCAACGCCTTCACTGGTAGCAGCCCGGGCCCAACAACCCGGTGTGGGCATTAATCCAAACCCCCACAATCGCGACTTCGCCGCCATCTTCGAGGGCGACGATTTTATCGATATCATCGAACGCGACGAGAATCTCGAGGATACTCCGCCCACCGGCTATATGCCTCAAGATGTAGAGCCCGACGTGGAGTTGGAAATCGAGCTCCATGAGGGCAAGACCTATCTGGGACAGGGAGTGATCTACGATGGTTTTTTGACCGATGGATCCATTCCGGGACCGACCTTTCGGGTTCAACAAGGTGATATTGTAAAATTCACCGTCCATAATGGCGGGACCGTACCCCATGGCGCCTCGATTCACGCCGCCTATACGGCGACTTCCAAACATGTGGGCCAGATCCAGCCCGGGGAGTCCCAGAGCGTGGTTTTTCGAGCCACCTATCCCGGGGTCTTTATGTACCACTGCGCCCCCGGGGGCCACGCCATTCCCATGCACGTGATGGGAGGTCAATACGGCATGATCGTCGTCGAACCGGAGCAGACCTATAAATTGGAGGAGGAGTTGGGCCAACAGCCCGATCTATCTCTGTATTTGGTCCAAAACGAGGTCTATGCCAACGGCCGCGACGCCGTCGATGGCAACCCCGCCTATGCCGCGTTTAACGGGCAGCCCTTCCGCTATATCGAGGACCCGATCGCCGTAGAGCCCGGGGACTACGTGCGCATCTACTACCTCAATGTGGGGCCAAATCTGCTGTCGACATTCCACTTCGTGGGACTGATCTGGGATTATATCTACTGGCAGGGCCATCCGGAGGCCCGTTTGCCGGGCGGCCAAACCGTGACCGCCGGACCCAGCGATTCCTTTGTCATCGAGTTTCGCATTCCTCCCGGTGAGGGCACCTATACGATGTTGACCCACGTCGTGGGCTACGCCTCGCGGGGGGCCATCGGTCTGGTGGTGGCAGAAGAAGGAGCCGACACCGAGGACGTCATCCTCGCCGACGGTCCATCCTTTAGCGACGAGGAGATCGAGGAGTTGAGCGAGCAAGCCGTGCGCACCATCGCTCCCTTCAAGCCCGGAAGTCGTGAATACGAATACCCCGAGCGATACGGCGCCGACGTCGACGAAGTGCTGGTCGAGATCAAGGGCAACTCCTATAACCCGGCGGTCATCGAGATCGAGGAGGGCACCACCGTGACCTGGCGCAACGACGAGGTCTTCGGCTATCTGCAGGGTGAATTTTCGGGCATCCACAATGCCGTCGGGGTCAGCGGCCCCGAGTCTTTTAGCACCGCCATGCTCGGCCACTCCGAGCAGGACAGCGTCACCTTCGACGAGCCCGGCGAATACGATTATATCTGTACTCCCCATCCCTATATGGAGGGTCGGATCATCGTTCGCCCCGCCGAAGAAGAAGAACCGACGGCCACCGGCTGCTCCAGCGTCAACTCCACCGGCAGTATCCCCGCCCTGGTGGCCGTGCTCTTGATGGTCGCTCTCGCAGCGGTACGCCGAGGGGATCGGTGATAGGTGCTGATGAGTGACTGACGGGGGAGACACATGATCGTCGCAACTGTGGCCGTCGCCGCGCTGCTGGGAATGGTTCACATCTTCGGGGGACAGATCGCGTCGACGCTGGCCGATACGCATCACCGGTGGCTGTCGTTGGGCGCCGGGATAACCGTGGCCTTCGTGTTCATATACCTCCTTCCTGAACTGCATTATTTTCAAGAAATTCTGGCGGAATCTACCACTTTGGTCGTCGTCGAGGAGATGATCTACGTGGTGGCCGTGGGCGGCGTGACGCTGTACTACGGGCTGGAACATCTGGCCCATCGAGTCCGTCAACCATATCGCGACGAAGGCCCGGATCAGTCCTTCTTCGGACACGACTACGTCTTCTGGCTGCATATGGGGTGGTACGCGATCTACAACGTCATCATCGGCGTTCTATTGTCCCACGGGGAGCAGGAGACAGTGCATGGGCTGTCGCTTTAT
>SKPJ01000548.1 GCA_007119595.1 Myxococcales bacterium | reverse complement strand
ACGAATCGAGTGGTGGCAGTCGGAAGAGATCTATGAGCAGATGGTGCAGCGGCAAAAAAAATCCGATGCTCCACGCTTTATCCTCCACGACGGTCCCCCCTACGCCAACGGAAGTATTCACCACGGGCATATCCTCAACAAAGCGCTCAAGGATTTCGTGGTCAAATTTCGCAATATGTCCGGGGAATTGTGTGAGTACGTCCCCGGTTGGGATTGTCACGGGCTTCCCATCGAGCACAAGGTCGACGAGCAACTCGGCGACGACAAGCACGAGATGAGCAACGTCGAGATTCGACAGGCCTGTCGGGACTACGCAGCGCGTTTTGTCGATGTGCAGCGCGATGAATTCGAGCGGGTCATGATCTTTGGGGACTGGCAGAATCCCTATTTGACGATGTCTCATGCCTACGAGGCGCAGACAGTGCGCGAGTTGGGCGCCTTTTTCGATAAAGGCATCGTCTATCGCGGATACAAGCCAGTTCACTGGGATTGGGACGCCAATACGGCGCTAGCCGAAGCGGAAGTGGAGTACGAGACATTTCGGACAGATCACGTTTATACGAAGTTCCCATTTCACGAATTGCCCGATGACCTCTCTGACAAGATCGGTGATCGAGATGTATTCATGGTGATCTGGACCACCACTCCCTGGACCCTTCCGGCGAATCTGGCGATCGCTCTTCATCCAGATCTGAGTTACCAGTTGGTCGCCGTCGGTGACGAGGTCTACGTGATGGCCGAAGGACGCCGTGACGAGGTGCTCTCCGACTGCGAGATCGAAGAATTCGACATTCTCGAGGAATTCGAGGGCCGAAAGTTGGTGGGTGAGTTGGGAGAGGGACGCGATCTCCATGCAGAACATCCATGGCTCGACCGGAGGTCGGTACTCTTGCCCGCCGATTACGTGACATTGGAGCAGGGAACCGGTTGTGTGCATACGGCACCGGGACACGGTCAGGAGGACTTTGTTCTGGGTCAACAATTTGGGCTGGGTATCATCTGCCCGGTCGACGAGAACGGGTTGTTTCGCGAGGAGGAGGTCGAGGAGTTCGGTGGCATGCATGTCTTTCGAGCCAATCGAAAGATCGGTGAAAAACTCGACGAATTGGGTTTGTTGCTCAACGAGCCGGGACAGCGTGTCACGATCGACCGCTATCCCTTCGGATGGCGCAGTAAGAAACCGGTTATCTTCCGGGCCACTGAGCAGTGGTTCGTAGCCATGGATGCCGAGACGCTTGGTGATAGCGACGGATTCGGACTGCGCCAGGAAGCTCTCGACGAGATCGATCGCGTACAATGGGTTCCCGAATGGGGCGAGGACCGAATCCGCGGCATGGTCGAAAGCCGGCCCGATTGGTGCATCAGCCGCCAACGGGTGTGGGGTGTTCCGATCACCGTCATGTATTGCAAGGCGTGCAACGAAGCGCTGGCGACAAAGGAGATCGCCGATCACGTCGCCGAGCTAGTCGAGGACCACGGCGCCGACGTCTGGTTTGAACGCCGGCCCTCCGAACTGGTTCCCGAGGGGACGAAATGCCCCAGTTGTGGCGGCGATGAGTTTCGAAGAGAACGGGATATTCTCGATGTTTGGTTTGATTCCGGGGTCTCCTGGGCCGCCGTATTGGACCGAATGCTCGGTATCGGTGATCGCGCCGATTTATATCTCGAGGGAAGTGATCAGCACCGGGGATGGTTTCAATCCAGTCTGATGTGTGGCGTCGTCTCCCGCGGGCACAGCCCCTACGAGACATGTCTTACCCATGGATTCGTCACCGACGAGAACGGTAAGAAATATTCGAAGTCCAGTAAGAACTTCGAACCCCCGGAGAAGATGCTCGCCGAATACGGAGCGGAAATCCTCCGGTTGTGGGTCTCGGCGGTCGACTACCGCGGTGACGTGGCGCTGTCACAGGAGATCATCAAGCGGATCACTGACTCCTATCGAAAGATTCGAAATACATTTCGGTTCTTGCTCGGGAATCTCGAGGATTTCGATCCGGGCCAGGCGATGGATGTCGAGGAGTTGGAGGAAATCGACCGATGGATTCTGCATCGCGCAGGAGAGGTCGTGGAGCGTATCGACGAGGCCTATCGAGAGTACGAATTTCACACCATCTATCATGCCCTGGTGCAATTCTGTACGGTTGATATGTCGAATGTATATATGGATGTGACGAAGGACCGAATGTATTGCGAGGCTCCAGATAGCGAACTGCGACGATCTGGCCAGACGGCATATTGGCTCGTATTGAAGGCCCTGGTTCGAGCAGCAGCGCCGATCCTCTCGTTTACCTGTGAGGAGGTTTGGAATCATCTGCCCCAGGGCGAGCACGGAGCGGAGAGCGTCTTTTTGACGGATTTCCCCGCCGAAGCCGGACAGTGGGTCGATGAAAGCCTGGGTCAGACCTGGGAGCAACTCCTGGATGTGCGAAGCGATGTACAGCGAGCACTGGAGCAGGCCCGCGCCCCGGAGGGCGACGAGGAGCCGATCATCGGAAGCAGCCAGCAGGCCCACGTCGAAGTGGTGGCACAGGGTACGACTCTGGAGTTGTTGCGGGAATACGAAGACGAACTCAACGCTCTATTCATCGTCAGTGAATCCGATGTCAGCGAAGGTTCGGTTGCAGGGGATGCATTGATTCGCTGCAAGGTGCGCGCTTCGAGTGGCGAGAAGTGCCCCCGTTGCTGGAATTACTGGATCGAGCCGGATAGCGGCGAGGAAGTCTGTAATCGTTGTGCCGAGGTCGTCGAAGGGTTGAGCGCATGAAGAGCGAGTCCATAAAAAAATATGCGATCTTTCTGGGTGCGGTCGCCCTGTTGGTGATCGCCGATCAGTGGACGAAGCAGTATTCGGAGGCTCGCCTCGCCACCCAGGGGTTGTCCCATATCGTGTTCGACATCGGTTCAGAACACGACGGGGCGACCGTTGAGGAGTATTTGAGCGATGAGTTTCGCTGGAGCAGCGAAGAAGAGGTCGCAGAAATCGCCTCCCATTTTACCACCGATATTGATGGGGCCCTACTGGGTGCCGATACCGAGTTGAGTGAAGGTGACTCCATTGAGGTTCGCCACCGAGAAGTCGTGATCATCGAGGATTACTGGGATTTTCAGTATACCCGAAATCCCGGGGCGGCGTTTGGACTCTTTGCCGATGCAGAGGAATCGTTTCGCAAACCCTTCTTCATCATCGTCAGTCTTTTGGCGGTGGTGCTCATCATCGGATTGTTGCGTGGAGTTCCCTTCCGCCAACAACTGTTGTTCTGGGGATTGACGTTGATCGCCGCCGGTGCTCTGGGCAATTTCATTGACCGGGTACAATTTGGCTATGTCATCGATTTCATCGTCTGGAAGTACACCGACGATTACCGGTGGCCGACGTTCAATCTGGCGGATACCTTCATCTGTGTGGGCGTAGCCTTTATTGCGGCACAGATGGTTCGGGAGACGTTGAAAGAACGGGCCGAAGCAAAGAAAGGTGGAAGCGACGAAGAGCCCGACAAGGTGCCAGAGTAAGTTATCTGAGTTAGAGCAATGAGAAAGGGAGAGGCCCCAAAACGAGGGCCACTCCCTTTTTTTATGCAATTTTCTCCCCTTCAACCCCGGCCTAAGCTCAGGTCATGCGCTCGATGAATTCACCTTCGACGTGTTTGCCGAGCCGATCGAGTAAAAAGCGCCGAAAATCGTCGCGGATCTGCACTTCGACCTGGCGAATTCGCTCCTTGGAAACACCCCAATCATCGCCGAGGTCGACCAGGCTCTTTCCCTCATCACAGACCATGCGTTGATGCCAGATGGCGCTTTCCCGCTCATCCTCGATTTGCTCGCCGAAGGCGTCCATGGCCTGCCGCAGACGGCTGATCAGGTCGTAGTCGGTGACCACCTCCTCGGGCCCTGCGCCGTCACTTCGCATCAGCTCACCGATGGTGGTCTTTTCATGGCCCGGGGCCTGAGCGTCCAGATATACCGGTGGAGCGTCGAGCTGGGCGGCGACACGGACCACTTCCTTTTCGTCGACCTCCAGGTATTCGGCGATCAGAGCCGGGGTCGGTTCTTCGCCCTGGCGCTGCAGCTCGCGGCGCGCCTTTTTGAGATTATAGAATAGTTTACGGCCCGCCCGTGAGGAACCGATCTTGACCGGGTGCAGATGATTCATCAGGTAATTGAGAATCATCGCCCGGATCCAGTACTGGGCATAGCTAGTAAATTTTACCCCCCGATATGGATCATAGCGTGTGATGGCCTCGGCGAGGCCCACATTTCCCTCCTGAATGAGGTCCAAAAGATTGGTCCAACGCCGTTGGTATTCACGAGCTAATTTCACGACCAGTCGAAGATTGGTCATGACCAATACTTTGCCGGCATTTAGGTCTTCTTCATCGATATAGCGCTCGGCCAATTGCTGTTGTTCGTCTGCTGCCAATGGTTCGATGTAATTGAGCCGGGCCAGATAGGCCGTCAACGGATCGGCGTTGGCCGGAAGGTTGAGCTTTGATTCTCGCATTAATGGAAGGCTCAGATCTCCGAAGAGCTCGGAGACTCCGTCGAGGGACTTAGCGTCCAGTTCCATATCTCCGTCGTCGTCGACGAATTTTCCTACTTCACCGCGCTCGTTGAGCCGGTGGTTGTCACGTTGGGTCGTCATAACTGCGATACCCCCTGAGAAAGCGAACGCACAGCGATCCGGCCGAAACCGGACTGTACTGACTACTCATGCTACGCTCTTCGAAGCTGTCCAAAAAAGTCTCCCATCGACGTCTCGGTCTGACTATTTTGAAAGCTTCCTTTCGATGCCCCGTAGCAGTTCGACGTTTCAAAATACGATCGGACTGTGTCTCCCGAGGTGAAATCTTTGTCTCCCGAGGTGAAAAGGGATACAGCTCTCACCATTGATCGGGTCGGTTGACTCCTCCACTAGAGAAACGAATGCGGCGAATTAACTCCGACTATCTGGTCAAAACGAAAAAGAAGCCCACACTCCGGGCTTCACCATGCCAATTTCTTGACGAACCCTCGGTGTGAGTCCGCTGGTTTTTAAAGGTAAACACGACTGCTTCAGGCAAGAGCAATCATTGCAAATTTGTGGGAGGCAAAGAGCATCAAAAGTAGACCGAAATGCTTCCCGACAGGTAACCGAATTCGGATAGCTCTCCGACATCGTGGCGGTAGGAAGCATCGAGACCCATCTGTTCGGATCGCCAACCGATGCCGAAGGTCAACAGATTGCGGTCGAGAAAGGCGCGGCGCTCAAAGCCGACGCGAAGGGGGACGGTGTATCCCATCAGATATTCCCCGCCGACGGCGAAGTCGAACATCGGCTCCGGACCCGATGTCAGATCGAGGGTCGTTTCTCCGCTCAATAAAAAGGTTGTTTCGTAACCCACGCCAAAGCCACCGGTGATGCGCGTGGGAGTCGAACCCCGGCATCGACCATCGTCGGCGCAGCGGTCGATGAGGTTTTGACCTCTTAAGCCTAGATGGATCGTATCGGCGACGCGAAAATTGATGCCGGCATCGAAGGTAACCCCGTTGATGAGCAACTGGTCGTCGTCTTCGTCGAGGATGGGAATGCTTTCATCGGTGATCCGCAGGTAGCGAATTCCGGCTCCGATAGAGACCTGCTCGGGGATGATGGGAACACCGATTCCTGCCCGTGCGTCATGGCCCGACAGATGCTCGTGGTCGTCGAGGCCGAAGAAGTAATTCCAGCTCACGGCCATCGCCAGGTCGGGATTGAGCTTGCTGTCGGCGATGCCAGCGCCGACGATCGCGCCCTGAGGAGTATACGAAAAGGCGCTATCGAGAATATACATCGGGGCCCGGGCCATGCCCGCCGGGTTTTGATACAGGCTGTCCACTCCCGAGGTGATCGCCGTATGTGAGCTTCCCGCTCCAGTGGCTCGAACCCCCTCGAAAAATTCCGGCAGTGGGCGATTGGCGGTGGAAGGCACTTCCTCCGTCGCCTGTGGCACCGAGCCACCCGGCGTCGCAACCTCGTGTTGATCGGCCGTAGCGATGCCAATGAAGCCAAGGGTGATGCTGGTGGCGACGGCGAAAGCGGTGAGCAGTCGGGGGAATCGGTGAAGACTCATACTGGATACTCCAAATACTGATGGGCAACGATTGCCTCGGCGCCTTGATACCCGAAAGGATGGGCGTGGAGCAAGAAAGGACTGGCCTAACAATACAGGAAAGTCGGTTCATTCCGTCGTTGTTGGCGACCGTTGTCTTGCGCGCGCAGATCGAGCTGTGAAAGGATGTTTTCTGCAGTGCCCCCTTTTTGTGAGGAACTCGATGTCCGGTTGTACGGAACCAGAAAGTGGCGATGATCTGACGCCGATGATCATCGGCGCCGCTGTCGTGACGGTGGTCCTGGTTCAGTTGGGCCGCGCTTTTTTTGTCGGTGACGGTGTGTTCTCCGAGGCGCTGCTGATCGACTCCGATGCTTATATGTGGCTGGTGCGTGCCGAAGCTCTCGCCGAGGGGCGCAGTTGGTTTGATCACACCGAGGCGCGAATCAATCCCCCCGACGGCCATATTCAACATTGGACGCGTCCCCTCGACCTTTTGTTGCTTCTGGGAGGCGTTGCGCTGAGTCCGTTGCTTGGCTTTCGCGATGGATTGGCGCTGTGGGGACAACTCGTCAGTCCCATCTTACTCATCGTTGCGGCGTGGATTATGTATCGGTTGTCGCGACTGCTGATCCCGCAGCGCGAGGCACTTCTCAGTGCCGCCGTCTTTACACTGCATCCCATGATTTTGCTGACCTTTGCGTGGGGCAGGCCCGATCACCACAGTCTATTGACTCTGGGACAGGTGGTCTTTTTGTATTGTTTTTTGCGTTTCTTTTTGAAGAGCCACCAAAATCACTGGAAATGGGCTTTTTGCACCGGAGCTGTGGGGGCGCTGGCGATCTGGATCAACGTCGAGGCCCTGTCCTTTGTCTTGATGGGGTTTTCGGTGCTCGGGTTGTGGTGGCTCTGGGGCCGGCGCGATCTATTGTTGTGCAATGTGGCCATGGCCGCGGGGTTATTCGGTGGAATCGTCTTTGCTGTACTCATCGAGCGGGGACCGGATTTCTTCGTCGACTATCCGATTGACACCATGGGGATTGCCTATGTGGTGCTCTTTGGTTTGACGCTATGTTTCTGGGTTGGACTGGCGGTGTGGACGAAATATGTCGACGAACCGGGAGGGATGCCAGGGCGCATCATCGTCGCCATTGCACTCGCCGCAGCGGTGCTGGCGGCATTAGCGGTGGTCACGCCGTCCTTCTTCGCCGGCCCCTTCGCCGGGGTCGACGAATTGTATCGGCAGGTGCGGCTACAATATATCGGTGAGCAATTGCCGGCGCTGCCATTGGGCAGGATGCCCTTGGTCGGTGTGATCGGCAAGGGATTGGCGCTATTTGGGATCCTATTGGTCGGCCTCGTGGAGTATGTTCGGCAGGTGCGAGCCGAAACCGACCGAGCCCGGCGATGGAGTTGGGCCATCCTCGGTATTATGGGGCTTATCTATGGCGTATTGGCGCTCGATGCGATTCGGTGGGTTGCCTACCTTCCGGCGGCGGCGAGCGTGGGGTTTGCGCTCTTTGGAGGCCGGTTGCTCGATGCCGTCGAGCGCAGGCGGCGAAAGGTCGGGGGGAATCTGTTACGCCCCCTGGTGGTTGGCGGTCTGTTGTGGGGTTTTGCCACGATTGGATTGTTCGTGGAGAAAGGAGCCCAGCAGTGGAGTGAATCAGATACGCCCCGGAAGGTGAGTGAAGCGGAATTATCGGAACCTGAATATTGCGATTTGAGACCGGCCGTGGCCGCCCTTCGGGGGCGACAAGAATTATCGCCCACTGCGCTGGTTCTCATCGATCCCGATCGAGGATCGGAGCTTTTGTATCGAAGCGACCACCAAATATTGGCCATGGCCAATCACCGGCGACAGCCGGGATTTACGCTCTTTTATGAGACCATGACCAGCGAGGACGGGGCACAGTCCCATCGGCAATTGAGCGAGCGCGGTGTCGATGTCGCCATGGTGTGCGCACCCGAGATTTGGCCGACGTTGCGCCGCGACGGCGAGACGGTCGTCGAGCAATTGGGCCGCGGCAAATCACCGGAGGGATTCGAAATCTGGGAGACGCCGAAGGAAACCGGGGGGTGGTGGATCTACGGCATCAATCGACAATGACCGGTTCTGTGTCTTCCGAGGCTGCCACAGGCCGATGTTGTCCAATCTCTTCGTTAGTGGTTGACCCGGGTTTTGCGGAGTGAAGGGATGGAGCCAGTTCGCGGCGTGTAGTCCGCAGGTCCGTATTTAGCCGCTCCAATAATTTGCGGTTGGTGGCGATCAAATCGGCGAGGACTCCGATCAACGCCGTCATTCCACTGGAGGCCAAAAACAGGGCCGATAAGATGACGGATTGGATATGCCCCTCCCCCTGTCCCATGGCCATAAAATAGAGATATCGAATCCCGAGACCGAATCCCAGCAAGAAGGTCAAAATGGCGACGGGGATGAAGAGGCGAAGAGGCCGATAGATCAGATAAATGCGCCCCATGGTGGTGACGGAGCGAATGATGTAGTCCGGGATGCTCTTGACGAGCCGCGAAGGGCGCAGATCTTCGTTGACCCGGATCGGCACCGACTGGATCTGAAATCCTTTTTGTCCCGCCTGGATTACGGTCTCAATGGTATAGGTGTAATCCCCAAAGACCTTGAGCTGCTCAGCGGCCTGCCGAGAGAAGGCGCGAAAACCGCTGGGGGCGTCTTCGACGTCCGTGGAACTTACGTGACGAACGACTGTTGAACCAAGGCGTTGGAGCAGCTTCTTGGTCGCCGAAAAATGTTCGATCTCAGCGATCGGCCGGGCGCCGATCACAATATCGGCCTCATCGTCGATCACGGGGGCGATCAATTTTGGGATGTCGTCGGCGCAGTACTGATTGTCGGCATCGGTGTTGACGATCAGATCCGCGCCGTGATCGAGACAGGCCTGGATACCGGCTTCAAAGGCCCTCGCCAGACCACGGTTTCTGCGAAATTGCACGACATAATCGGCACCATGCTCGCGCGCCACATCGACGGTGTCGTCCGTGCATCCGTCGTCGATGATCAGAGTCTTGATAGCTTCGATACCGGAAATGGAGTCCGGAAGGGCGTCGAGGGTCGTGCCGATGGTCTCTTCTTCATTATAGCACGGAATTTGGATGAACAGGATCGGTTGGTTCATATCTACGGCATAGCAGAGAATTCGAAGACGGACGCAACACCGGTGCAAGGTAACCGCGGCCGATGAATTTCGGCAAGCATATTGCGGTGGAATTTCGGCTATCCCGACGGTGCAAAGGGACGGAGAATGGAGGGGAGCTCGTTGGTATCGATTGTTTCGGCGAGTCCGTAGGCGGTGATCGGGGTCAGCAAGATTCCGTTTCGTCCATGGCCCACCGACAGATAGAGGCCGTCGATGGAGGTAGGGCCGATGACCGGCTGGTTGGCCAAAGTGGTCGGTCGAAACCCCGTCCAATAGTCCAGAATATGAGCATCATAGATCCCGGGCACCGCTTCCCGGGCGCCCTCCAATATGTCGAGTAATCCGCCGGCACTCGGTCGGGGATCGAAGCCGCGCTCCTCCATGGTGGAGCCGATGAGCAGACGACCATCGCGTCTGGGAACCAGATATGCATCGGGTGCGCGCACTACATGCTCGACCAGTGGTGGCTCACCGAGTTCGACGACCAGCATCTGGCCGCGAATGGGCCGAATCGAAGGAAGGATACCGTCGGGAATGCCCTCCAATTGAGAACTCCAGGGACCGGCGGCGATGACGATATGCGAAAAATATTCGGTGGAGCCGTCTTCGAAGCCCAACCCCTCCAATTTGTCACCGATGAGCACTTTCGCGACCGGTTGATGTTGGTGTAGATGCCCTCCAGCGGCGACGAAGGCTTCGCCGAGAGCTTCCACCATGGCTGCCGGGTCAATCTGGTGGTCTCCCGGTGTGAACAGGGCGTAGTGAACGGAGGGCGAAAGACCGGGCTCCATTCGGTGAGCCTGGCGTCCGATCAGGCGCTCCACAGGCAGGTTTAGCCGCTGGTGGTATTGATAAAGCTGCTCCAGCTCTTCGGCGTCGTCTCGATCGACAGCAACGATCAAGGCGCCACCGCGGCGGTAGTCCAGGTCGGCGCCGGTCGCATCGGTCAGTTCCTCAACCCACCGGGGATAACGTTTTAAGCTAGCTTGGCCGAGGCGAAGAAGTTGCTCCTCTTCAAAGGTCACCTCTGAGTTGGGAGCGAGCATCCCTGCGGCCCGGCCCGATGCGCCACAGCCGATCTCATCGCGCTCGAAGAGATGGACATCCCATCCTCGACGAGCCAGTTGCCAGGCCGGACCGAGGCCGGCGACCCCGCCTCCCACAATTGCAATACGTCGAGTAGTACTCATGGCATCGGGGTGTGAGAAGAAGCGAGGCCTCAATCGTGGGGCGGGAAATTAGATAAAAAAAATGCCCGGAAAATCCGGACATCATGGACACGAAGAAGTTGTTAGATCAGCACTATAACGCCGTGAGCAGAAGTTGATGGAGATAGACTGCAAAGTCGAGTGTGCGTCGGACAAGGCGCGGCGACGAGGCGATGCGATGTAGCATCGTCGAGCGAGCCGCAACGCCGCTT
>SKPJ01000402.1 GCA_007119595.1 Myxococcales bacterium | reverse complement strand
GGAAAATAACGAGCAACAACAAGGAGAGTGTGAGACGTGCCTTGCCGAGGGAGGCACCTGGCAGCCGGAGGTGCCGGTGTGTAGCGAGGACTGTGCCTACCAGGATATCTCGTGCTACACTGAGTCATGCCCCGGCGAATGCGAAGACAACTGCGGCTATTGCTTTGGCGATCAAAAGGAGTGTGAGGAGCAGGGGTGTACCTGGCACCAGGAAGCGGAAGCGGTGTGGTGCGCAGAGTAAAAGCAGGGAACTATTTCATTCCCATCGGAGAGACACCATGGAACGGCGTGAGTTTCTCTATCGTCCACATATCAAGTGGTTTCAATACGGCCTGGTGGTTTTTTTAGCCCTGGGATCAGTACTGCCCAACGCCGTGACGGCCGTCGCAAGGGCCACGGCCGGCGGGGACTTCTTGTCACCTGCGGCCTCGGCGCTCTTCTTCGGGTTAATGACGCTTGTGATGTTCTGGCTCTTTCGAACCATGGCGTCGACCCGGGTCATCGTCGATACCGAAGGCATTCGATACCTGAACAACACCAAGGATTTTCGCGTCCCCTATAGTGAGATTGAGAGCCTGAAGTTTTCCTCTATCCCTTATGTAGGGGGCTGGCTCAAGATTAAGAGCCACCACCCCGACATTCGTCTCACCGTGGTGTTGGAAGAACTCGACGAGCTGGTCCTGCTCCTCAAGCAAGGGCTTGACGCGGCGGAAAACCAGAGCGCTTACCAGCGAAAGAAATTGTTTCGCTTCTACAAGACCGCCGGCATCGCCGCCCACAGTTGGAATCGCCTGTATCGACACTTCTTCACCCTGGCTGTGGCATCGCTGTTGTTCGCCGTCTTGGGCATTGCGGCAATGGTTTTCTTATTCGCTTCCTCTGCTCAGGGACCTGCGCTGGGACTGCTCCTGGCAGCCATCGGCCTCACGGTCGCTCCCGGATTTAGCTATGTCATCGGAGAGGTGATGGCCATGATCGAATTTGTCCGTGGCTGCGACGAAGTGGATTTTGTCATTCCCGCTGCCGACGAGTCCAAAGCGCTGCGCTACTACACTATCGGCTTCGGCATCTACGCCGGTCTGATCACCGCAGTCTCTACCACCTTGTTTCTCCTCGGTTGAGCCGACCAATAGAACCGACAAATAGTTTAGCGAGGCTTCGAGATTGTCGGCCCCCAATTTACCGCCTGCCAGCGGTGTAATCGACGCTCGTCGGTGATCGTTGCTCCGAATTTTCCGTACCGTCACCGACACTTCGAGGTATGCTCCCCGGTGGGGAACTCCGCGAGCGAAACACGTGGTGAGGTGAGCACGGGCTTCCGTGAAGCGCCCGGGCCATCGACTTCGCTAGCCCCACAGATACACCAGAGCAGGGGGGAAAGGCGCTCCGGAGCGGCCCGATTGGCTCGTCGCCACAAAATCAGGCGTTCTCGAAGTCGATGGTGGGTGGGCTCGGCGCCACGAAGGGACTTCCCGAACACCTGCCCCGGACAGCGGAGGTGTGTGGTCTGCCGTTCGCGAACGCCCGACCACCACAGCTCGGGTGTGGTCGGTGGACCTCTTGAACGGTTTGCCCGGTGGGCGAAAGCAAATTCGGGCGTTCGGGAACGGTTTCGACCCCAGTGGAGTTAAAAACCGGGCGTTATTGTACGTAGTGCCCCCCTGCTAAGGTGGGGGGTAGGGTGCTCCCGAGCGCTTCGATGATACTCGGCATAGGTGTATTGACCGGAGCCGATAACATCTTGCTATCGCATCCGTCGCGGGCCACGACATTGCGATGTCAGCTCCGGTCCCTCGCTTCGCTCGTCTCGTCGCCGAGGGATGACATCGGCTCCATTTCGTGTGCTGATCGGACTCGACCGCCAGATCATCGTCATCGGGCCGATTGCTCCGGGGCCGGCGCTTCAGATCCGGCTTCCGGGGGTGCCTGCGGCATCTCCTCGGCATCTTCTACTTCGGAGTCGTCGATCTCGTCGACGGTCTCCACCTGGTCCGTCTGCACGCCGAAAAGCTTTGGTGGGACATCGTCGGGGTCGCCGACAACGCCGAATTGGTAGTTCGACATATAGGTCTGGGCGACGCGACGGATATCCTCCGGGGTTACTTCGTTGATGTCGTCGAGAAATCTCTGCGAGCGGGTCCAGTCACCTCCGATGAGTTCTGCGCGGCCCAGTTGGCCAGCGATGCTGGCGTTGGTCTCCAGGCCCTGGTAGTGGCGAGTGAGGTAGACATTTCGGACCTGTTCGAGATCACCGGCGTCGACCAATTCGGTCTGGAGTCGCTCCACCTCGTCGAAGATGACGGGCATCGTGGCCCCGGGGTCGACGGCGGTGACGTATAAAAAGCCCACGTTATCGCCTCGCTGACCGATGCCGGAGCTGACGGCGTAGGTCAAGTTGCGCTTCGTTCGCACCTCTTCAAAGAGCCGGTCTCGCAGATGTTGAGTCCCCAGCACCAGCGCCGGGTAGTCCTCGTGATCGATACTGGGCGTGCTGTAGTAGCCGAGTATATAGTTGGTGGGAAGATCGAGATGTTCGACGCGTAGCGCCGGTTTGTCTGGTGATATACCGGGCAGGGCGGGCACCTCCACGCCCGTCGGAGCAAGTCTTCCGAGGCCCGTTTTGACCTTGTCGACCAAGTCGTCGCGCTCGATATTTCCGACCACGACGAGGAGCATGCGTTCCGGCGCGATCAGGTGACGCTGCCAGGCGCGCAATTGCTCCGCTGTAAATTGGGAGACCGTATCTTGGGTGCCGATTTGTCGAAAATAATAGGGGTGATCGGCGAATATCAGATCCCGGGCCACTTCGCTGACCAGGCGATCCGGGTTGTCGACGATGCTCTTGATGCTCGCCAACTGCCGGTCCCGGCGCAACTCCACTTCGTCGGCCTCAAAAGCTGGCTCGAAGACAGATTCCATAAATAATTCCCAGGTCTCGTCGAAGTGATCGCGAACCGATCTCATGGTGATGCCCGAAAAGTCGCGATTTGTCGTGGAACCCACCGAGGAGCCGATGGCGTCGAGGCGGGCGTTGAACTCGTCTTTCGGCGTCGATTCCGTGCCGCCGTTGACGGCGACGGAGAGGGCGAGCTGCTCAATGCCGGCGAGTTGTTCGTCCAAATTCGCCGATCCTCCGCGCAGATATAGGCGGGCGGCGACGACCTCGTTGGCCGGTGTCGGCATGTGGATGACGTCGACGTTGCCGACCCGAAACGACGAGATACCATCGACCTCTTCGCCGTCGACCACTTCCGGTTCGCCGTCACTAAATGAAAGCTGTCGAAACTCGGGGACGTCGGGCTCGAAGACTACCTCATCGGCCTCAAAATCGCCGTCGTCTTCGGCGATGAAATCCCCGTCAGTGGGCTCACCGAACTCGTCAAAGTCATCCGGTGTTACCGAAGAAGACGAACAGGCCATCGCGGCCACGCAAATCAGCGCAAGAGCAGAACGTTGCCAGTGGATTCTCATCATTGACCTCCTTGTGCGGCCTGTGTGCGCGCCGGTTCGTAGCTGGGCTCGCTTATATTTGCTTGTTCATCGGCTTGTTCTTCTTCTTCGGCCTGCCGGTTGGCTTCGATCTCGCGGCGCACTTCATCGACAATCTCGGCGAGTTCCTCCTCGCTCAAATCGAGTTCTTCGCGTTGCTCCGGTGAGAGCAGCAGTCCCAGAACGAAGGGCTCGTCGATGATGTATTGGTCGACGTAACGGGCGATATCGTCGCGGGTGACCGCCTGTAGGCTGGGGATGTAGTCGAGATAATAGTCGAGCCCCGCCGTGGCCCACCAAAAAGTGAGGGTATGAGCAAAGGAGCTGGTCTTTTCGCGGCTGTAGATATCATTGACGGCGAGCATCGTCTTCGCCGCTTCCAGTTGTTCATCCGTGTAGTAGTCCGGATCGCTCAACTTCTCGACTTCCAACAGGGTCGCCCGGATGGCCTCCCGGATCTTGTCGGGTTGGACCTGTGCACTCACCGACGACGGACCGCGAAAGCGTTGTGTGAAGTAGCTCTTATTGGCGCTCAGGGCGATGCGGCTTTCCACGAGATTTTGCTGAAATGCGCTCGACGGCTGCCTCAGAATAAAGAGCAATACGTCGGCGGCGTGGGTCGCCGCCGGGTCGTCGGCGACGCTCGGTCCCTGCCAGGCCAGTTGGAATACCGGCACCTGTACTGTTTCCTCGACGAGGACCACCGTGGTCTCTGGCAGTGGCGGATGCTCCGGCACCGGTTCGACCTCAAAGGGATCGTCGCCGCGCTCCCAGCCGCCGAATTGTCGATCCACATAGGCGACGGCGGCATCGGGCTCGACGTCACCGGCGACGAGGAGTACCGAGTTATTCGGAACGTAGTAGACGTCCTGGATATGCTGCATCTGCTCCACCGTGGCGTCGGCAATAACGTCCATTTGACCGAGGGGGTGCTTTCGGGTGGGGTGCTCGTACCACAACCGCTCGCGAATCGCCTCGCGAAGCCAGTATTGGGGGCTGGACTGAGCTCTGTCGGCCTCACCGAAGACGACCTCCTTTTCTCGTTCGAACTCCTCCTCGTCGAAGAGGGGAGAGACCGTAGCGTGGTACATAAACTCGAGCCCCTCGATGAGATTGTCCGACGGCAGGGTAAAGAAGTAATTGACCCGCTCCGTGCTGGTCGTGCCATTGAACACCATCCCCAACTCGCGGATGCGCTCCATATACTCCTCTTGATTCGGGATCTCTTCATTTCCCTTAAAGAACATATGCTCATACAGATGGGCGAGACCGTCGAATTCTTCGTCTTCGGCAAATGCGCCGTGTCGAACGGTGAGCTCGATGGTCACGATGGGCAGTGACGAATCGGGTACGACGATAACCTCCAGGCCATTATCGAGGGTCTCGGAGTGAATGATATCGCGCATGTCCTGGGCGTCGGCGGTGCCGACATTGCCGAGCCCGATAAATGCCACGGCCACGAGAGCAACCGCCAAAAGGGCGGGGCGCCGCGCCGGGTAATGATGTCTCATAGCCAGCTCCTTATTTTACGAGGTGTTATAGATGGATCCCAAAATAGTGCAGACGTAGCTCGGGAAGTTTTTGTGCCACTTTGCGGCGTTGTTATCACCTAATTACGGGAACTTCAAAGCAGGGATGCCCGTTTGACACCCGGTCAATTTTACCGATACAACCGCAGTGCTTTTAGTGGTCGGACAACGAGGCGAAGACTGCGCAGTGGGCGCTGGTCCCACAACTCGGCAGCTTCTGGCTCAACGGAATACTATCGATGGAAAAAACCAATATCGGCAATCCACTCCAGCGCGGGGGAATCCTTCGACTGATCGCCATGGCGGCCATTGCCGCGACCTTGGGAGTCAGCATTGCCGGCTGTTCCGGATGCGAGCGCCGCGGAGCCGGCGAGGAGTTCGTCGCGGGATATAATACCGATGTATTTACCTTCGCCGTCAGCGCCGACCCCCAGACCCTTGACCCGGGACGGATGAGCGGTGCCCCCGAGGGACGCATCGCCTTCAATATTTTCGAGGGCTTGATGGCTCCCGGTCCCACCACCGAGGATCTCGATGATCCCACGGATGTCGTCGTCCCCGGCGTCGCCAAATCCTTTGACATAAGTGATGATGGCCGCACCTACACATTTCATCTTCGTCCCGACGCCAGGTGGTCCAATGGTGATCCCGTCACCGCCCGGGATTTCGAGCGCTCCTGGAAACGGGTGCTCACACCGGACTTTCCAGGGGACTACGTTCAACTGTTGTGGATAATCGAAAACGGCGAAGAATATTCCGAGGGAAAACTCGAGGACTGGAGCCAGGTCGGCGTACGGTCGATCGATGACCAGACCCTGGAGGTGACGCTAAAGCAGCCGACGCCGTATTTTCCGGAGTTGGTCGCCTTCTACACCTTTTATCCGGTCCCGGTCGACGTCGTCGAAGAGCACGGCACGCGGTGGACGAGGCCGGAAAATATCGTCAGCAACGGGGCGTATAAGCTCACCGAATATCGACCCCAGCGCGATATGAAGCTCGAAAAAAACGAGTATTATTGGGATGCCGACAACGTGGTCATCGAGACCGCCCGGGCTCGCATCATCGAGGACATCAACGCCGTGGTAAACGCCTACCGAACCGGTGATCTACACTACTCTGGAGCCTCGCTGCCGGTGGCCCAGATCGCTGCCCTGATGACCCACCCGGACTACACCCGAGAGCCGATGCTGGGGACCTATTATTTTCGCTTCAACGTCTCCGACGAGGACAGCCCGCTCGCCGACCCCAAGGTGCGCCGGGCGCTGTCGATGGCCATCGACCGACGCTCGCTGGTCGAGGAGACGATGAACAATCTCTACGGCATCGCCGAGGGCTACGTTCCCCCGATGGCGATGTGGGAATCGACGGCCGATGCACCGGAATACAACCCATCTCGGGCGCGCGAACTTCTGGCCGAAGCGGGCTTCGAAGACGGCGAGGGCTTTCCGCGATTCGATTTTTTGTACAACGTCGACGAGAATCACCAACTCATCGCCGAGGCCCTGCAGGCGATGTGGGAGAGGAATCTGGGCGTCCGGATCAATCTGGTCAACAAGGAATGGCGCACCTATCTGCAGGACGTCTCAACGCTGAATTACGATATCGCCCGCGCCGGCTGGATCGGTGACTACAACGACCCGACCACGTTCTTGCAGAAATGGGAGACCGGCGACGGCAACAACAACACCGGCTGGTCCGACGCCGAATACGACGATTTGATGGACCAGGCACGCGCCGAACCCGATCCGGACCGCCGCCTGCGCCATTTGCAGCGCGCCGAAGAAATTCTGATGGAGCGCGGGCCGATCGTCCCCATCTATTATTATACCAACAACATCCTCGTCTCCCGCCACCTCGAGGGCTTCGAGCCCCACAACAGAGATATTCATCTGTTGAAGTATATGCGGCTTGCCGACGGTAGCGAACTCAACGAAGCAACGGAGTAGGCCGACGTGACACGATTTATTCTCCGGCGCTCCATCGCCTCGGTGTTCGTAATTTTTACGATCATCATCATCTCGCTGTGGATCACGCGCCTGGCACCGAGCAACCCCTGCCTCGAAGAGCGACAGGTGCAGGCCTGTACCTGCGTCAAGATGCACGATCTGGATCGGCCGGTCTTTCCGCTGTATAGCCCGCCGGTATTGATGCCCCTTGACAGTTGTGAGTACTGGCAGCCCGACAGCGAGTGGGTCATCATCCCCTTTTCATTCGATTTCCCCATTCCCGGAACCGATCCCCTATCGGTGGGGCCGATTCACTATATGGGGATCAGCGAGTGGGGAAATACGCAGGCGGCGATCTATTTACGGACCCTGGCCCGGGGAAGCCTCGGTGATTCGATGATCACCGATCGCACCGTGTTGGAGACCTTGGGAGCCGCATTGCCCTATACCATCCAGCTCGGCTTGCAGGCCCTTTTGATCGCACTTTTGATCGGAATTCCGGCTGGTTTGTTGGCAGGACTGCGCCAAAATACGATCACCGACTACAGCGTGATGACCGTGGCCATGATCGGGGTGAGCATTCCCAATTTCGTCCTGGGACCACTACTGATCTTATTATTCTCCCTGCATCTGGGATGGTTTACCGCCGTAGGCTGGTATACCTGGGCGGACAGTGTGCTCCCGAGCATTACGCTGGGACTATTTTACGCGGCATACGTGGCCCGTTTGACCCGCGGCGGTGTCTTGGAAGTGATCCGCAAGGACTATATCCGAACCGCCCGAGCCAAGGGGCTGTCCGAGCAAATCGTGGTCATGCGCCACGCCCTGAAGGGAGCGCTGTTGCCGGTGGTCAGTTATCTGGGGCCCGCCTTTGCCGCGCTGCTCGCCGGTTCGGTGGTGGTGGAGGAAATCTTCAGCCTCCCCGGAGTGGGAACCCACTTTGTGCGTTCGGCGCTCAACCGCGACTACAATCTGGTGCTCGGCACGATCATCATGTACTCCACGCTGCTCGTATTTCTGAATCTGGTGGTGGACATTTTGTATACCGTGCTCGACCCCCGCGTAAGCTACGAAGACGAGTGACGAGACCCGAATTATGACCACGAATCTACCACTTCCCGATGGCGACGACGGCTCTTCTATCCCCAAGGGTACTGACGGCTCCGTCGACCCCACCGAAAAAGCCGCCAACGATCTGATCGAGGGGACCAGTCTGTGGAAGGACGCCTGGCGGCGGTTGATCAAAAACCGAGCCGCCATGACGGGCACATTTATCGTCTTCGCTATGTCGATGGCTGCGATTTTGTATCAGCCCATCGTGGAGTATGGCACCCGCTTCAATCAGGATGAGCAACACTCCTATATCATGCCCAAGGCGCCGGGCTCCTATAGTGTGCCGTCGTATCACTATCGGTTGATGGATCCGGAAGGGGAGTGGTCGTTCGACGTCATCGACCGCCACGATACGGGACGGATCGACGCCGAAGATATCCACGAGGCCTACCGGCGCTGGGAATTTCAACGACTGGATCGGGACGATAATGGCAAGTTGACGTGGGAGGAGTACGAACGAGCCCCGTTTACCATGAGCACCGAGACAGTGCCCGATTGCGAGCGGTGGAACGAGATTCGAATGAGCATGGCCCCCATCGAGGACCGGGCCATCTTCGACTGCGACGCTGATGAAGACGGCTATTTGCACTACGAAGACACGGGACTTTTGGTCGAGATCGTCTCCGGCGGTGAGGCGCGGGATATATTGAGCCGGTTCGACCACTCCGAGACCGGTTATCTCACAGCCCAGGAATTCGAGGGTCTTCCACGACCGGAGCGCAACTGGTTGGGCACCGACCAATTGGGGCGTGATTTACTGACCCGACTTATCTACGGCGGCCGCATATCGCTGGCCGTTGGATTGTTGGCGACGCTGGTGTCTTTTTTGATCGGCGTCACATGGGGAGCCACCGCCGGATTCGTGGGCGGCAAACTCGACAATATCATGATGCGCATCGTCGACGTGATGTACGGGCTGCCGTTTATCTTTTTGGTCATCTTGCTGATGGTCGTCTTCGGCCAAAATATCATCTTGCTCTTCATCGCCCTCGGCGCAGTGCAATGGCTGACGATGGCGCGCATCGTTCGCGGCCAGGTCATCAGTTTGAAGAGTCAGGAATTCGTGGAAGCAGCCCAGACCATCGGTGTATCGAAGCCGGCCATTATCTTTCGGCACCTGATCCCAAATGCATTGGGACCGATCATCGTCTACGCCACATTGACCGTGCCGGCCGTGATGCTCGAAGAGGCGTTTTTGTCCTTTTTGGGACTCGGCGTTCAGGCCCCGCAAACATCCTGGGGAGCCCTGGCCAGTGAGGGTCGACAGGTCATGGAGATGGCTCCGTGGATGATTTTGTGGCCCGGATTGGCCCTGGCCGTCACCTTGCTGAGCTTGAACTTTCTGGGTGACGGACTGCGCGACGCCCTCGATCCGCAGCTTCGCAAAGATTGATGAGACTTCGCAACGCGAGAAGACTACGTGGCAGACCAAAACGACAACGAAACCGATACAGCCGGTGACGAACCACTACTGCAGGTGCGCAATCTGCAGACCCATTTCGACACCGACGACGGCACGGTGCGGGCCGTCGATGGAATCAGCTTTGATATCGAGCGCGGCGAATGCGTGGGCATCGTCGGTGAGTCGGGCTCCGGTAAGTCGGTGGCTCAGATTTCGGTGCTGGGGTTGATCCCGTCCCCTCCGGGGCGCATCGCCGGTGGCGAGGTGCTATTCGACGGCGAGGACCTGGTCGGTGCGCCGGAATCGGCGCTGCGCAAAATACGGGGTAACCGGATCTCCATGATCTGGCAGGACCCGATGTCGAGCTTGAATCCCTTTTTGAAAATCTCGCGGCAACTCTTCGAACCCCTCCAATTGCATAAGGGGTTGAACGAGGAAGAGGCCCGAGAGGCGGCAGTGGCGATGCTCGAAAAGGTGGGCATTCCCGGCGCCAGTGAGAGAATCGATCAATATCCCCATCAGTTCTCAGGCGGCATGCGCCAGCGCGTCATGATCGCCATGGCCCTGTTGTGCCAGCCCGATCTGTTGATCGCCGACGAACCGACGACCGCTCTGGACGTCACGATTCAGGCCCAAATTCTGGGACTCATTAAAGATCTGCGCGTCGACTTCGGCACCAGTGTCATCGTCATCACCCATGACCTGGGCGTGGTCGCCGGAATGGCGGATCGGATCATCGTCATGTACGCCGGCCGAATCATGGAGATGGGGCCGGCCATCGACGTTTTTCACCGTCCGGCTCATCCCTATACGGTGGGTTTGCTAAAGAGCGTCCCGCGACTCGATCGGGGTCGTACGGAGCGACTCATCCCGATCGACGGCATGCCACCGGATACGTCGAAGCCGATTCCCGGATGTCCCTTCGCTCCTCGCTGTGCATTTGCCCAGCAGCGCTGCCACGACGAGCGGCCACCGCTGGAGACCATTGACGGCGATCACCAATCGGCCTGTTGGCGGGCCGAAGAAGTCTTCGGCGCAGAGGTGGGTTCGAAGGCGCCGGCATGGCGCGTCAAGGCCATCGAAGAGCGCGCCGGTGATGCCGAGCTCACCGAGGAAGTGCTCACCGAGATTGAGACAGCCCACGGAGAAGTCGATGGGTGAACCAAAACCACTATTGCAGATCCG
>SKPJ01000171.1 GCA_007119595.1 Myxococcales bacterium | reverse complement strand
TTTGATGAAATTGAAATGAACCGACGATAGCCCCAATTCGTCGGCGGTGTTCAGGGTTTCTTGGACGAGAGTCTGTGCAATGAATTGGGATTCTGAGTGCTCATGATCGACGAGAATCCGGGTGCCCGTCACCGGGGTAAAGGGAACGGCGACGACCCCTTTGGGATAATAGGGAATGCCGGCTCGCATCGCCGCTTCTGCCCAACTCCAGTCGAAGACGAATTCACCGGCGGAGTGGACTTTGAGATAAAATGGGACGGCGCCCACCAATTTGCCATTTTCTCGTGCGACGATGAGCTGTGGCGTCCATCCCGAGGATTCGTCGAGACATCCCGAGGTTTCGAGGCTGCTCAAAAAACCGTATTCCAAAAAGGGACTCGCCGGGCCGACGAGGCGATTCCAGTCGCCGGCGTCGAGCGTTGAAATCCGATCGGTGATCTCGATATCGAGGTTCATGTTGGGGCCTGCGATGGGTTTTGTGCAGATTTATTGAAGCGAAGAAAAATCGTCGATTGTCGGGGGGGCGCGAATTATGCGACGATATGCTCACGAAATGAACGGATGGCCCTCAAAATTTCGTTCCCGGGAGCGAGACCGATGCAAGCGATGAACGATCAACTCATTCGGTCGGTGCTCAACCGACAGCCCCACCCATTGCTGTTCGGCAGCGTTTCGGGGAGCCATTTATATGGATTTCCCTCCTACGACTCCGATTACGATATTCGGGGTGCCCATATTCTCCCACTCGAAAAAGTGGTCGGCCTGTATACCGAGCGGGAGACCGTGGAGTTTAAGGAAACCGTCGATGATGTGGAAATCGACCTGGTGACTCATGATATCAAAAAATATTTCGAGATGTTGCTCAAGCGAAGCGGCAACGTCTTGGAGCAGATTTTTTCACCGATGGTGCACCGGGAGACGCCCTATTTCGACGAGTTGCGCGAGATTGCAAAGGGCTGCATCACGAGCAATCACGGACATGCCTACCGCGGTTATGCCCAAAAGATATGGAAATCCTTCGAGAAGCAAAAGCGCATCAAGCCGCTGCTATACGTCTTTCGCGTTTTATTGTCGGGATTACACCTGATGGAGACCGGCGAGGTGGAGTCCAATATCATGCGCCTGACCCACCGCTATCGGCTCCCCTATTTGGGAGATCTGATCGCCTTGAAATTGCAGGGCTCGGAAGACACCTTGCTCGAGGATCTAGATCTCGACTTTTATGGGCGGGAGTATCGCCGATTGGTGCGAAAGCTCGATGATGCGCGCATGGCCAGTAACTTACCGGAGGAGCCGCGCGGAAAGCCGGAGCTCCACGATCTGTTGATCCGGCTTCGCATGGAGTATGCGGATCGGAGTTGATTTTTCGTAAACTTCACCCGGTCACCGGATGTAGACCGTTTTGATGTTGACGAATTCCCGGATGCCAAATGCCGAGAGTTCGCGGCCGATGCCGGAGTCTTTGATGCCACCGAAGGGGAGGCGGGGATCGCTTTTGACCAATTCGTTTATGAATACCGATCCCGCCTGAAGCCGCCGGGACAGCGTTTCGCCGCGTGCGGCGTCGGTCCAGATGCTGGCACCGAGTCCGAATTGGCTGTGGTTGGCGAGCTCGATGGCGTGATCGACGTCGTCGGCGCGAATGATGGCGGCCACCGGTCCAAAGGTCTCCTCGTTGAACGCCGGCATCCCCGGTTTTACATCGACCAATAAGGTGGGTTCATAGAAAAAGCCCCTTCGCTCCGGAGGGGCGCCGCCGGTCAGACAGCGGGCGCCGTAGTCGATGGATTGTGTGACCTGCCGGTGGAGCTCGTCGCGCAGATCGCCTCGTGCCAGAGGACCGACGTCGGTCTCTTCGTCCATCGGATCGCCGACGCTCAATGTTTCGATGCTCGCTTTTAAGCGCCGGGCGAATTCGTCGTGGATTCCATCCTCGACGATAAAGCGCTTGGCGGCGATACAGGACTGGCCGTTATTCATCATTCGGGCGTAGGTGCCGCGCTCGATGGTCCAATCGAGATCGCAATCATTCAACACCACGAAGGGGTCGGAGCCGCCGAGCTCGAGGACGTATGGTTTAAGAGCCTCGCCGGCCGTGGTGGCCACGGAACGGCCGGCGGCCACCGAGCCGGTCAACGCTGCGCCGCGCACCGTATCATGGCGAAGTACGTCGGCCGTGGTCTCCACATCGACGTAGAGGTGGTCGAAGACCCCTTCCGGAAAGTCGGCTTCCTTGAAAAGGCGGGTGATATCGGCGGCACAGCCGGGCACGTTGGGGGCGTGCTTTAATAGGGCTACATTGCCGGCCATCAAGGTGGGGGCGGCAAATCGAAAGACCTGCCACAGCGGGAAATTCCAGGGCATAATCGCCAAAATTGGCCCCAGGGGCTGAAATTCGACGCGCGAGGTGGTGGCGTCGGTCTTGATCGACTGGGGCTCCAAAAAGGCGGCGCCGTGGTCGGCGAAATAATCGCAGACCCAGGCGCATTTTTCGACCTCTTTGCGGGCCTGGACGATGGGTTTTCCCATCTCCTCGGTCATTCGGTGGCCCAGATCGTCGGCCCCGTTTCGAAGCAGGCGTCCCAGGCGATGAAAATGCTCCGCTCGATCGGAAAACGGGCGATCCCGCCACTTAAAATAGGCATCTTCGGCGACCTCGATCTTGGCGTCTACCTCGTCGCCAGTATGAGGCGTAATCTCGCTGATCAGCTCTTCGTTGGTGGGGTTTATCGAGCGCATAATGACCTCGGCGCAGTGCAATGAATTGGTGCGTGCGGGCTCAATCTAAGTGTTCTGTGCGCTCAGGCAAGCCGGGTT
>SKPJ01000102.1 GCA_007119595.1 Myxococcales bacterium | reverse complement strand
GATCCGGCGACCAGCACGTAGTGGATATGAGCCACGACGTAGTAGGTATCGTGCAATTGGATGTCCACCGAGACCGAGGCGAGCACAACGCCGGAGAGCCCGCCGATGGTGAACATGGCGATGAATCCCACGGCGAATAACATGGGGGTGTCGAATTTGAGACTTCCCCCCCACATGGTGGCCAGCCAACTAAAGATCTTGATCCCCGTCGGCACGGCGATGAGCATCGTCAAAAACATAAAGCCCACCCGCACCTCGAGGGCGATCCCCGTGGTGTACATGTGGTGAGCCCAGACCAAAAAGCCCAGCACGGCAATGGCGATCATCGACCACGCCATCAATGCGTAGCCGAAGATATGTTTTCGGCTAAAGGTGGAGATGACTTCGCTGATGATCCCGAAGCCGGGCAAGATCATGATGTAGACCGCCGGGTGGGAGTAAAACCAGAATAGGTGCTGGTACAAAATCGGATCGCCACCGCCGGCGGGATTAAAGAAGTAAAAGACCCCGGGGAACATGCGCTCAAAGGTCAACATCAACAGTGCGCTGGTCAGCACGGGCGTGGCGGCCAAGATCAAAAAGCTGGTGACGATGACGGACCAGGTAAAGAGGGGCAATTGAAACAACTTCATGCCCTTACAGCGCATATTGAAGACGGTGGCCAAAAAGTTGACGGCGGCCATCGTGGAACTGACGCCGACCAAGATCAGGCCCAGCACCCAGAAATCGGCCCCCAGCATGCCACTGTAGACGTTATTCGACAGCGGTGGATAGCCGGTCCACCCAAATTCGGGAAGGCTGTTGATGAAAAATCCAAAAAAGGTCACGAATGCCGCGGGAGGCAAGATCCAAAACGCCGCCAGATTCAGACGTGGAAATGCCATATCGGGGGCCCCGATCTGGATGGGAACGATGAAATTACCGACCCCTGTAAAGGCGGGAATGATGAAAAAGAAGATCATGGCCGTGGCGTGCATCCCGGGCAGTGCATTGTAGCTCGACGGGTCGTCGAATAAGACGGTGCCATGCTGTGCAAGTTCGACGCGGATGAGCATCGACAAGATGCCACCGAAGAGGCCCATGATGATCGAGAAGAGCACATAAAGGATTCCAATGCGCTTGGCATCGGTGGTACATGCCCACTCTTTTAAGTAGAGCCACTTGTTGGTCTTCGCCTCTTCGGTGAGAGGGGAGAGATAACCTTTGAGGTTGATTTCCGTCATGGTGCGATGCCTTGCCTCGGTGACCGTCTCAGTGGGCGGCTTGTTCTTCAAAAAAATGGGTTCGCTGCGCCGTCGTCCCCCTGGGAAGAGGGAAAAAGGCCCAATCAATCGTCAATTCAGTCCATGTCGCCGCGAATCTCGCTGACCTCAAAGGGCTGAACCGGTGCTGCTTCATTGCCGAAGGACTGGCGGATATAAGTCAAGATGGAAGCCAGTTGCATATCTGTCATGGAGCGGGCGACCGGTGATTTGCGTCCCGGCCACTGGTCGGTGTCGCGTCCCTCGATAAGAATATGAGCCACTTCGTCGGCTTCTTCGGCGAGCACGAGTTCGTTGCCTGCGAGGTCCGGGACAAAGTCCGGTCCCCGGCCGTCCTGGCCGTGACAGGCAGCGCAGCTCTGATAGATGCGCTCGCCGACGGCCATCAAATCATCGGTGGGGGTCGGTTCAATGGCGGTCGCCGGGCGTGGGTCCAGACCAAGGGTCTGGCGCATTGCAGCGACGTCTTCCTCGTCGATCTCGCCGCCGTCGTTGCCCCAACTTGCGCGCTCGTGATTGATCACGGCCGCGACCTCCGCATCATTTAAAATGCCCCCAAATGCCTGCATGGCGCCCTCGCCCTGCAACACGATCTCGATGTGATCGTCGGCTTGATCGGGATTGATCACCCGATCGGCGCCCACCAGCGAGGGGTTGATGTCGTCGCCGGTACCATCGTCACCATGACAGGTGGCGCAACGCCGGCTGTAGATGGCTTCTCCCACCGGTTCTTCGACGGCTGCCAATTGGTCGTCGACCCAGCGTTCAAAACTCGACGGGGTCATCACGACGGCTCGAAAATACATATCCCAGTGGTCGCGACCGCACAATTCGGCACACGTTCCCTGATATTCTATCGCGTTGTAGTCGGCATAAGGGGAGACTTCTTCCACCTGTCGTTCCACACCGAGGTAGTCCACCCGTTGTTCGAGTCCAGTGACCGGGCGCTGGGTGGCGTCTCGTCCACTGCCGAATGCTTCGGAGCGTGTCTGGGGATAGAGCTCTTCTTCTCGAGTGACGGTGGGGAAATCCTGGGCGCGTACCTGAGCGACCGGACCATCGGCGCGGACCCACCAATAATTGAATCGGCCCGGTACGGCGTCCATCTTGATCCCCAACGCGGGGATGAAAATCGCGTGAATGACATCCCGTGAGGTGACTTCGAGTTTCACGTTGTGATGGGCCGGTATGACGAGATCTTCGTGGGTCAGGGTGTCTCGGTCATCATCATCTGGAAAGTCGTAATAAAAGTCCCAATCCCACTGCGAGCCCTCGACCAATACCGTCATGTCGATGCCCTCATCCGGGAGGGTCTCCGTGGAGAACATGACATCGATGGTGATCACACCGATCCAGACCTGGATGGCCAACGCCGCCATGGTCCATCCAAATTCGAGTCGTAGATCGCCGTGATTTTGAACCGGGCGCTCATCGTCGCTGCGGCGCCGAAATTTGAATATTGCGTAGAGCAGTACCCCTTCGACCAAAATGAGGATCACCAAACAGATCTTGGCGATCAGATTGTACAACTCAGTGATTTCACGGCCGCTCTCGGAGTAGTG
>SKPJ01000511.1 GCA_007119595.1 Myxococcales bacterium | reverse complement strand
TTTCACCATCGATGCCGCCATGCGGCGCCATCACGAACATGTCTACCGACAGACCGGCCGATGGCTTCTGGCAGCGGCCGTTTTGGTCGGCTGGACGCTGGGGGTGGCGGTCCCGGTGGGAGTGGTGCTGATCGCGCTGGCCATGGGATTTCTCAGCGGTGGACTGCTCATCAACGCCATCAAAGATGAATTACCCTCCAGCGGCCGGGCGCAGTTTTTGCCCTTCGCCGGGGGCGTTTTGATATTCTCGGCGCTCGTCTTGATCTGATTTTGGAGAGCGGGGAAAGGCATAGCACGCAATGGCATATGGCGAGACTCCACATAATCCCTATTGATTTACTATGGATTACTTTGTTAACTTTCTCGTGCCCATCGGAGTGTCTGGAGCCACGGAAGCTCAAAATGAGTGTTGAAACGCCATTGCGAATCGTCATCGTCGGTCACGTCGATCACGGAAAGTCGACGCTCATCGGTCGCCTATTCTACGACACCGACTCATTGCCCGACGGCAAATACGAACAGATCCGCGATACCTGCAAGCGCCGGGGCGTGCCCTTTGAGTGGGCTTTTTTGATGGATGCGCTGCAGGCCGAACGGGAGCAGAATATCACGATCGACACCTCCCAGATCTGGTTTCGCACCGATCGACGCCCCTATACGATCATCGATGCCCCGGGTCATAAGGAGTTTTTGAAGAATATGATCACCGGCGCT
Source organism: Myxococcales bacterium (assembly GCA_007119595.1). GTDB lineage: Bacteria > Myxococcota_A > Bradymonadia > Bradymonadales > Bradymonadaceae > SLJM01. Next base: position 10,022 of record SKPJ01000511.1, on the reverse strand, counting down.
GCCAGCGCCGACGCCGCATTTCTGGTCATCGCCGCCGACGAAGGCGTGCAGGAACAGAGCCGCCGACACGGGCATATGCTCGCCATGCTCGGCATTGAGCAGATCGCCGTGGTGGTCAACAAAATGGATCTCGTCGATTACGATCGACAGACCTTCCAGCAGATCACCACCGAATACCAATCATTTTTGGAGCAACTCGGGATCGAGCCCCTGCAATTCATCCCGGTCAGCGCTCGAGAAGGGGATAATGTGGCGGGCCGAACCGGGGAAAATCTGGGCTGGTACGAAGGTCCCACGGCGGTGGAAATGCTCGATGATTTCGAAGCCCCCGTACCGCCTACCGATCGGGGCCTGCGTTTTCCCCTCCAGGATATCTATCGCTTCGACGACAAGCGCATCCTCGCCGGCCGCATCGAATCGGGCCGCATCGAAGTCGGCCAGAAACTGCTCTTCCAACCGGGAAATAAGAGAGGAGTCGTCGAGACCATCGAGTGGTGGAATGCCCCGACCAGACAGAGCGCCGGGGCCGGCGAATCGATCGGAATCACTCTGAGCGAACAGATCTTCGTAGAGCGTGGACACGTCGCCGCCGCCGTCGACGATCCGCCCTCGGATACGCGCCGTTTTTTGGCGAGTTTGTTCTGGATGGGCACTGAAGATCTGCTCGTCGGCGAACCCTACAAACTCAAACTGGCCACCCAGGAAGTGGAATGCATCGTCACCGAAGTGCGCGACGTCATCGACGGATCGAGCTTAAAGCCCACACCCGACGCCGACGAAAGAGGGCATATCGCACGCTACGACGTCGCCAAAGTGGTCCTCGAGACACGGCACCCGGTCGCCGTCGATCTCCAATCGCAACATCCGGCCCTCGGCCGCTTCGTGATCGTCGATGATTACGATATCGCCGGTGGGGGCATCGTCGTCGATGTCCTGAACGCCGGCGAAGAATTCAGCCTCAGCAAAGAACGAGTGGCCCGTCGCGAACGAGAGGTGCGCCGCGGCCACCGAGGCGTTCTGATCGAATTATCGGGAGCCACGGCCGACGACGTGGCTCCCTATCTCGAGCGCGCCCTCTTCGACAGCGGCATCGACGCCATCTACCTCGACTCCGATATCGCCGACCAACTCCACACGCTTTTACCCCAATGGGGCCTGGTGACCATCATCACCACCGAGGGCGACGACGGGGTCACCGTCGACGACGAGATCTTTCTTCCCCTGCCCACCTCTCGACAAGAGGTGGCTGGCCTCGTCGGCGACCTCGTCGCCCACATTCGCTAACCCTCCGAAGATGGGCAAATCAGCGATGGAGAAATCAATCCTCGGGCCATTGGAACATCACCACGTTGCTTCGCTCTTCGTGATTACGTGCCGGTGAGCGGGCCAAACCACTCAACATAAAGCCGTACCACTCGCCCGGTTCTGGGGTCCAATCCTCGGACTCGAAGGGTTCTCTTTTGATGTGGTCTCCTGCCACGGCACTCTGGTTTTTGCAGGTCTGGCCGACCCTCATCCATTCCCAGGTGGCGGCGTACCACTGGCCATCTCGCTGAATGAAAATCCAGGGATTGGCATTGACGTACGCTCCAACAGTATTGACCCCCTCCCACACGTCGGCCTTGTCGTAGTCCATACATATCGTCGAGCCAGCGCCAAAGTGAACACTGGACAGGGTCGCCGTCTCCTCCCATCCGGAGACATCGTGGTGCAACCAGATGACGTCGGAAAAATCACTCGGCACTTCTTGATCCGGTGGAGGCTGATTGCCGTCGGATGTCGCGCCATTACCACTAGATGTCGAACCGTTGCCATCCGATGTCGAACCACTGCCGCTGGATGAAGAACCATCGTCGTCCGATGTCGAACCACTGCCGCTGGATGAAGAACCATCGCCGTCCGATGTCGAACCATCTCCGTCCGATGTCGAACCGTTACCGTCGGATGTCGAACCATCGCCGCTGGATGTCGAACCATTGCCGTCCGATGTCGAACCATCTCCGTCGGTGGTCGAACCATCGCTCTGCCCCTCCTCCCGCGTCACCGACAGCCCCGCCACGCCCCCGTTTCCGCCGGCGTCGAAAGCGCGGACCTCGATCTGCTGGGAGCCCATATTCAACGGAATCGAGGGACAAAACCAGTTCTCGGCACCGCTACACATGGACCATTCCGAACCATCGACGCGGTACTGCACACCGGCAACGGCCACGTTGTCGGAGGCCGTACCCGCCACATCCACATGATCCGCCGTGGTGGAAAAAGAGCCGCCCGTGGTGGGCGAAGTAATCTGCACGACCGGTGGCTCGTCATCGAGCGGATCGTAACAAGTCGGCTCCAGACATACCCAATCGCCGGGGCAATCGTCGTCGGTGGTACAGCCCGGCGGAGATGGATTTGGGCTACCATTGGTATTGACCCCTTCTCCCGTATTACCCGAGCTATTAGCAGTCTCCGAAGAGTCTCCATCGTTACCCTCAGCCCCACCATCATTGGAGTCCGAAATCGGCACCGATTTTTCGACGCAGCCAGTCCCCACGGCGATGACCAGAGCGACCGCGATTGATAGGATGTGCATCTTCCCAATAATCGGCGATACGACGCATTTGGCATTTGGCAACTTCATGGGATCTCCTTTTCAGGCAAGCATGGTCTGACGAATCAACCTACAACCAATGCACAACCCGTACCATCTACCCAAAAAAAAAGACCCAAAAGACAACTCATCCAGTCATAGCAACGAATAAAAAACATCCCCCCAAACCAAAGAGACCCTCCATCGACGACTACCAGGAATGTAAATAGACGATAAGTCAGACTGAATGCACAACGTAGTCCCCACCGATCTTTCGATCTGTGACAAAAGTGAACAACGGCACATACGACACCATCCGACGATGGGTCAGAGAGCCATCGCTTCGTTTTTCAGATCTTGCAAACTTCTCAAGCTACAACAAAGGCACCACCTAAATTGTCCTTCGCGCCGCCGTTCAGGCGCCTCAAATAGAAGGACGGGGGAGAACCTCCAACCGTCCGCGACACACAACAAATCCAACGGTTCTCATTGGACGACGCCACTGGGCGGACGAGGTCTACCAAACTCGGTTTAGCCCTGATGCCAATAAGTTACACTGGAGTTCAAGGTTCAAGGCCATTGAAACATCACCACGTTGCTCCGTTCCTCGACGTTGCGGACAGGAGAGCGGGCCATCCCGCTCATCATAAAGCCGTACCACACGCCCGATTGGGGCTGCCAATCCCAGAAGGGGTCCTGCTTGATATGATCACCGGCGACGGCAGAGGCGTTTTTGAAGGTCTGGTTGGGACGCATCCACTCCCAGGTGGCGGCGTACCACTGTCCTTGATGGCGGATGAAAATCCAGGGATTTCCGACCACATCAGGGCCGCTGCTATCATATTGCGAGATCGGCCATTCACCGGCTTTGTCGTAGGGTAGGTGGATATGGGAGCCGCTGATATAGACGTCGCTCAACGTTGCCGTTTCCGGCCAACCAGAGACATCGTGGTGCAACCAGGTGACCCCCGAGAAATCACTGGGCACTTCTTGATAGCTCGTATCCGGTCCACTGCTATTATTGCCCGGTTCCGGCTCGTTGCTCTGCTCCTCGTCCCGCGTCACCGACAGCCCCACCAGGCCCTCGTTGCCGGCGGCATCGAGAGCGCGGACATCGATCTGCTGGGTGCCCACATTCAACGGAATGGTGGGACAAGCCCAGTTCTCGGTACCGCTACAGGTGGACCAGGAGGAACCATCGACGCGGTATTGCACGTCCGTGACAGCCACGTTGTCGGAGGCCGTCCCCGCCACATCCACATGGCCCGCCGTGGTGGTGAACGATCCATCCGTAGTGGGCGAAGTGATCTGCACCGTCGGTGGCTCATTGTCTGGCGGATCGTCACACGTTTGCTGCTGACATACCCGGTTGCCAAGGCAATCCTGATCGCCGGAGCAGGTCGACGGCTCCTGGCAAGTACCGGTCGTATCGTCACAGATCTGCGCACCGGGACAGGCCGGCAAACAGGGTACCGTATCTTCTCCGGGAACCATGATATGGACGCGTCCGGCACGGAGTTCGGGTTGCAGCGATACCGCGGGCTCCACGTAGCGAACCTTTACGGTTCCCCCGTTTTCCTGGACGCCATCGCCTCCCAGGGTTTCGATCGTTCCGTCGAGTTGGATTCCTCCCGGCTCTTGAGCGACGAGCAATATGCCACCTCCGGCACCTGCTCCACCGGCGCCGCCGGCGCCGCCGTGCGTGCCGCCCCCTTCAAAGCTTCCGCCGGGACCGCCCTGTCCATTTTGTGGTGAATTGCTGTCACCGCCGACACCACCGTCTCCACCGTAGCCGGTCTGGTGGCCCGTCCTCACACCGGATTGCCCCCCGGCTCCGTTCCCACCGAGCCGACCGTTGGCGAGGACTGTTCCGTCGATCTGCAGATGCTGTGTGGCGACCAATTCGATGGCACCACCGCCGGCGCCACCGGCCGCTCCGCCGCCGCCACCGCCGCCACCTTCGCCATTTCCGTTGCCGCCGCCCGAACCGCCACCGCCACCGGCGCCGCCGGAGCCAATATTGACGCTATCATCGACGCTCGTATCGCCATTGGTACCATTTCCAGCGTAGCCCCCACGGCCGCCGGGCTGACCGGGATGGCCGGAATAGTTGTAGTGTTCGCACTCACCTCCGGCTCCACCATTTCCGGCAAATTGGCCTCCACCATCTCCACCGTGACCACCGGGACTGCCGTGCTTTTCGGAGCCACAGGCACTCGCACCGCCTCCGGAGGCCCCGGCACTGGCGCCGGCGCCACCGGACGCCGACGCTCCGTGATGCTCGTGGCGGTGACCCCCGCCACCACCACCGCCACCGCCACCACCGGGAAATCCCGCCCCGGAGGCGTCGAGCGTTCCCTCCACGACGATCACATCGGCCTCCACGCGCAATCTTCCGGCATCCACTCCGGTGGCCGATTCCATCGGCGTGACCGATACATTATCACCGATCACGACGGCCTTTCCGGGAGCATGGATCTCGCCGGATAGCTCGGTATCGGTATATATCTGGTCGATACAATACCCCTGGACACAGCCCTGGGCACAATTTTCCCCCGCAGTCCACTGATCGCCGGTGGGCGAGCAGATCTCGTAGCCACTCCCCGTGCAGCGACGGGCATTGGCCTCGCATAGCGATCCCGGTTCTTGCTCCCCGTTGGTATCGACCTCCACTCCGGTATCCGAATCGGTACCGGTTCCCGTATTACCCGGATGGTCGGCATTGCCCCGGTGATTGGCATGGGCACCCCCATCGGTCTCCCCATAGACTCCAGCGTCGACCTCACCACCGCCATCGGTAGACCCATTATCGGGGTCCGAAAGTGGCTTCGAGTCAGTGACACAACCGGTTCCCACGGCGATGACCAAACCGACTGCGATCAATATGATGTGTATTTTCTTCATCGTGTATCCCTTCTGTGCCGCGCGGTACTTATCATCTTCAGCGATAGGACTGTGACATCGGGTCATTTAGGTCGCGGGGGCGGGCCGACGGGAATGCATGATCAGTGCTCCGAAGGCCAATAAGAGCGCCCAGAACAGATAATCATCGCCCGTCGGGGTCGACGAGACGGCGTTGCATGCCGAACCCGACCCTTCGATGTTGGTGCCCGGTGTACTTTGAGATGCCCCATCGTCCGTGGCGTCTGTCGCCGTGCTTGCGTCGGTACCCGTGGCGTCACTGCTGTCGGGCTCCGATGGTCCAATATCGGCCTCCGATTGATCATGATCAGATAGATCCTCGGTACTGGTCCCTGGGGCATTGGAGTCGGCTTCGACGCCACTGCTTTCGCCGGCGAGATAAAGAGAGGCGAAGTCGTCGGGGCGCTTGTCTTCCCCAATTCCCGGCGTCAATTCCAACCATCCCAGGCGTCCCGACTCATCGGCGACGTTGACCAACAATGAGAAGCCCAAGATCTGGTCCACCGAAAATTGCTCCAGGGTCAATACCTGCGCCGGAAGATGAATCTCGTAGGTCGTGGTATTTCCCCGGCGCTCCACCAGGGCTTGCCAATCATTACTGGCGCCAATGGGGCCGTGAAATCGCTGCGAGATCGTCGTGGAACCGGAGCGGGCAAATCCGAACTCATGATGGTGGATTTCATCGTATGTCATGCCTCCCTGATTGCCCGTATCAAAGGCGATCTGGAGACTATCGCCGCGCCACAACTCATTGGCATCATAGTCGTTATGATGGTGTGGGGACTCGACCTGTACTCCCAGATAAAGATTTTGGGAACTCCAGCGAAGCACTGCTTCTACGGTCGTTCCGTCGCTGCCGGCATCGGAAAGCCCGTGCCAGTGTTGAGCGCCGAGCACCACTCGCATCTCATCACCAAATCCCGTCAAGTCGGCGTCCAGGGACATGCCTCGCGTATGCAATGCGGTTACCTCTTGTAGTGGCGTGGGACCGGATTGCTCTTGCTCCCCCGGATCTGTGGATCCGACGTCGATTGGAGCCTCGTCGTTCGTTGTCGGTTGATGCGAAAACCCCGGGTTGTCATCGATGAATTGGCCGATCGCGTAAAATGAGGGCTTGAGGCGAAAGTCATCGGGAAAGGTTCGGCTTCCGCGCTCCCCGCCAGTAGCTCGCATCAGTCCGAATCCATCGATCCCGCATTCGGGCTGATCGGGACCACAGTCGTGGATCTCGTAGAAGAATGTATTCGTATACCAGGGACGCTCGGCCTGCTCCTCCAACACGCGCTTGACGAAGATCGCCTGTAGATCCTCTTCCTCCGGATCGCCGGGTACTGCTCGGTCACCGGTCTCGGCCACCCATACTTCCCCGTCGTAATCGTATTCATCGAGCACTATCCGCAATGGATCGGCACACTCTACGAAGGGGATATCACAGGGCTCATCCAGAGCATTGACGAATTTTCGATCCCAGGGATTACTGCCGGTCTCTGCGAAACCGCGAAAGGCGTGATGGGCAATAATATCAAAAAACTGACCGCCGACCTCGTCGAGGATTGTCCGCAGAAAGTCATCGACGTCGTGCTTATGAGACGACAAATGGGGGCCGACGACATTGCAATCAGCACATACTTCACGGACCGCCCCCGCCCCGGGAAGCAAAATGGTATCGATATAGTCATGGACCGTACCGTTGAAAAATTGGTCCATATTGGGTTCATTCCATATCCCGTAGTGACGGACCCCCATATCTCGGTAGCGCTGGACGGCATCCCTCATAAAATTCTCCCACTCATCGCTGCCGTGGGGGACATCGGAGAGGTGATTCCCATCGCTGCCACTGGCCGGTACCCAGGCCGGGGTATAGGCAAATGTGATCAACACATTTAGCCCCGCATCATTGGCCGCCGCGACCGCATCGTCGAGTGGCTGCCAATGGTAGGTGCCCGGTGAAGGATGGAGAGCCCACCAATTGCCGTCGAGTCGAATCCAACCGGCTCCCATCTCTGCTACACCATCGGCAAATGCCGTGGTGGCCACGTGGGCGTTTGCTCCCACGCTATTGGTCCCCACTCCGGTGCCGGCCGTCGCCGTGACGGGCGCCACGCAGAGCAATATCAGGGCGCAAATCGCAACCAGGTTATGCCACAAATTCATCTCTTTGCGGGCAGTGCCCGAGGTCTGCATCCTCTGCGAATCGACGCATCCAGTGACTGGCACAATCATGGGAGCTCCTGTGGTACAAGTAGTATCTGGCGAACCAGCCCACCTAGATTGCACAACCCGTTCCACACGCCCCAAGAAAACCATCAAAAGAGCCAATCACTCAGTCATACCAACGAAATAAACACGCCCCATCTTGGATCTAATATGTAGGTAAATGTGCGACGATGTAGACTGCGTGGAGAGCGTTGTCCACACCGATGAGCCGATCTGTGACAGATTTGAACAGTCGATACACGAAGCTCACCGTTCCCCCTCCTCGACATGGAAAAACTCGTCGTTGGCTCAATCGCCCTGACCGTCGCAACCTTCGAAACCAGCGCTGAAGATCCCGGGATCGACGGCTACGCCCTGCACCCGGTCGCTATGTCCATCAAAGCTCCACTGCATTTCTCCCTCCGCGTTGAGCTTCCGCATCTTATTGTCGTAGCTGGCGGTGTAGACATTTCCGGACCAATCGACAGCTACATCTTTTGCCCACGCAGTATGGCCTTCGAAACTCCACACCTCGTTGCCACCGGAATCGAGCTTGCGCGTCGTGCCGTCGGCGCCGGCACTATAGACATTGCCGGCATCGTCGACCGCTACCCCAATGACATCGCCGGAGTGCCCTTCGAATCGCCACTGCTCATTGCCCCCGGCATTGAGCTTTCGCACCGTACCATCGGAGGAGGCGGTAAAGACGTTCCCCTCCAAATCAACCGCTACATTCCACACATGAGTGGTATGTCCATCATACCTCCACAGCTGGTTGCCCTGAGCGTCGAGCTTGCGGACTGTATCATCCCTGCTGGCGGTGTAGACATCGCCCGATGAGTCGACAGCCACCGCATTGACCATGTCGGTGTGCCCCTCAAAGCGCCATATTTCATTTCCGTCCGGGGATAGCTTTCGCGCCGTGTGGTCGTAGGAAGCGGTATAGACATAACCCATTTCATCGACGGCAATACCGCGCACCGTGGTTGAGTGCCCGCTAAACGTCCACAATTCGTTGCCCTGAGCGTCGAGTTTGCGCGCCGTATCGTCAAACGAGGCCGTATAAATATAGCCCGAGGCATCGACGGCGAGACCCCATACATCGTCGCTATGTCCCTCAAAGCGCCATTGCTCATTGCCCTGAGCATCGAGCATTCGCACCGTATTATCAGACGATACGGTATAGAGATTGCCGGTACACACGCACTGATTGGCCTGACACTCATAGTATTGAGGATCCCCACAATCACTTGCCGTCTCGCACTGGACACACGCGCCGAGTCCTTCGGCACAAAGAGGTGCCGAACCGTCGCAGCGATCACAGCCGATTGAAACTCCGCAAGCATCTACGGCCGTGCCACAAATCACATTGGCGTCGGAACAAATCTCCTCCGCACTGCGCGGGTCTTCACAGACACAGATCCCGAGATCGCAGACCGGTGTTTCGGGACCACAGGCGGTATGACAACTCCCACAATGAGCGGGATCGCTTCGTGTATCGACGCACTGTCCATCACAATCGGTGGTGCCTTCACCACACGTCGATACGTCGACATCAGATGCGGTATCCCTGTCCTGAGGGTCAGCGTCCCCGCCGTCGACATCGGTAGTATCACCAGCATCGCCACCCGCATCGCTTGCATCCTCACCAGCATCCCGATCCACATCGCTTGCATCATCCGCGTCATCCACCTGAAGCACACAAACCCCACCGCGGGCCAAGATCACCCCTCCCCCACCAACACATCGTTGCTGTGCCGCACAATCACCGTCACTATCACATGGCGCACCCACGTCGGAGCAGGCAAAAAGCCCAACCATCGCCGCCAACAGTACGCCTCCATAAAGACATGCAGACCACCGTAGACTATAGCTGAGAAAGAACATCTGGAACTCTTGGCCGTCGAATTATCACATCTCGAGCCAACGCCGACTGCGGTTTGAACCACGTCGTGTTCACGACCCCGATAGATGAGACACTCTTTATGATCGCAGAGGATTGCTCTGCCAGCAAAGCATATCAACCCTATACGAGCCCGGCTGAGTGATCGAGTGGTGAATTTGTAGTGGTTGTTCCGAATCCATCTTCCCGTCATCGACACCTCGATATCTGTTCCCCGGTACCCACCCGATACGATGGCGCCATGTCCGACGTCGCCGCTGGCGTTTCTGCGCCGTCAGTGGGCTCGGTCTCGGTTCTCGAGGACGAGGACGTGATTCCGAGCTCGAGGACGAGGACGTGATTCCGAGCTCGAGGACGAGGACGTGATTCCGAGCTCGAGGACGAGGACGTGATTCCGAGCTCGAGGACGAGGACGTGATTCCGAGCTCG
>SKPJ01000322.1 GCA_007119595.1 Myxococcales bacterium | reverse complement strand
TTTCACGTTGTAATTCAGCCAATAAGATCCCCAGCGAAAAGGCCTCCTGGCCGGTGGAACAACCGGGAACCCATATCCGCAGCGTGCGATTATCTTCTCGATCTTCGAGCAATTGGGGGACGATCTGTTGTCGCAGGGCTTGAAAGGCCTCGGGATCGCGAAAAAAGGTGGTCAATCCCACCAGGGCTTCTCTCTCCAGGGCTCGAGCCTCGTCGGTGTCGCGCTCCAATAATTTGAGATAGGCGTCGAAGTCGTCGCCGATCCGATCGATGCGATTGGTGATGGCACGCTCGAAGGGCTGCGATAGGTAGCAATCGTAGCTACGGCCCGTGGCGGCCCGAAGGGCCTTGAAGATGCGTTGGCGAGGAAAGGGGGAGGTGTTGCGATTTTTGGTGTAGCTCATGATAAATTCCGAGGCCCCCCTCAGGGGGACAGTGGCCGGCAGCCAGGAGGCTGTGGAAGTTGGGTCCATTGCTGTCGTTCGGCGTGGGCCATGGCGGCGAGGACGGAGGCCTCATCCCAGGCCGCGCCCACAAATTGCAGTCCAAAGGGAAGGCCGTCGTGGAGGCCGACGGGGACTGTACCGGCGGGAAGTCCGGTGATGTTGGCAAGAAAGGTAAAGCGCGTCATAGCGCGAAGGGCATCATCATCGGCAAGCGGAGTAGCGTCGAGATCGATGGGGTAGTCGCTGGCCGTGGTAAGGGTCGTCGGAAGAGCGAGGAGATCGACGTCTTCCAGGGTATCGCGGACCTGCTCCTTGAGGGCGGCACGGCTTCGTTGGGCTGTGAGAAACTCGGTGGCGCTGATAGTGCGCAACATGGCCAGTGTCATGCGCAATTCGTCGCTCAACTGGTCACCACAACGAGCGCACTCATCTTGCAGATTGGCCAACGTCTCCATGCCGATGCTCAGCACGCCAATGGCTGGAGCGTGGGCCATCAGCGGCACTTCGACGTCGATTAATTCGGCACCGTCATTCTCGAGTTGGCGCAGTGCTTCCATGGAGGGTGTGCGCAGTGAGTCGTCGAGTTGTTCCCACTCTCCGGTGGGGATGCCGATTCGACAGCCGTCGACGCCGCGGCCGAGCGCGCGGTACCAGCGCTCGCCCAGGTTTCGCTGCCTCGGGGCCCAACGCCGCGTGGGATCCTGGGGATCGTCGACGGTCGCCGCCACCGACAAAAAATCGACCAGATCGGCGGTGGAGGTCCCCAGGGGACCGGCGGTGGAAACGGAACTGCTCCCGAAGAGGTCGCCTGTGCGACCGATACGCACAAAGGTCGGTTTGATACCGAAGATGCCGTTCATCGCCGCCGGAATGCGAATCGAGCCTCCACCGTCGGAGCCCGAGCCCACCGGGGCCAGCCCCAGGGCGATGGCGACGGCGGTACCCGTCGAGGAACCCCCGGCGGCCCGGTCCTTATTGTAGACGTTTCTGGGAAGTGAGGCGTGGGGCGAAAAACCACAGGGATTCATGCCCCACTCGGTGCTATGAGTCTTGGCGTATAACAGGGCGCCGGCATCTCGCAGCACTTCGACGAAGTGGGCGTCCTCATCGGCGTTGTGTGCAAGGTAGGCGCAGCCCGCCGTCGTCGGTAGCCCTTTCATCAAATATTGGTCTTTGACGGGCAACGGAATTCCGTCGAGGGGACCGAGGGGCTCGCCACGCTGGTAGCGATCGGCGCTGGCTTTGGCGGCCTGGGAAGCTCGCTCGAAGTCCAGGCAGCAAAAGGGACTGAATGTGGCTTCCCCGAAAGCGTTGGCGTCGTGGCGGCGTTTGATCTCGCCCAATATTTCGGGGGGACTTGTCTCACCGCTCTCGTATGCACGGCGTAGCTCGGCCGCTGTGCTTCGGTAGCCAACGGGGGTTGGCGGCTGCAAATCTTTGCCCCGCCAACCGCGGCGCCGATTTTGAATCAAGGGCCCCGGATGCACCAAAAGAGGGGCTCGAGCCTCGGCAGGGAGATCGAGAAGAGCGTCGATCCGGTAGTCCCGAAATACCTTCTGGCGAAGAATGCGGGCGCCTCCCGAAGTTTCGGCAAAGCGTCGTGCTGCAACAAGCGACAATCCCGTCAAACGCATAATTTACTTCCAAATGAGATGATGTGGCATCCACATCTCTGAAATGATCGGTGCTTTTACTGGCTTTTATCGATCCTGCGAAGGAGTTGCTCGACCGCCCGCTCATGTTCCTCGGTATGCTGGATCAGCCCTTGCAGTGCCGCCGTAATCTGTAACGAGGTCTCCAGATCGCGGTCTACGCTTCGATACAGAGCCGCCTTGGCGGTGCGTACCGCTTTGGGGGGAAGCGATGCGATTTCATCGGCGATCTCTCGGGCGGTGGTGACGGCTTGACCACGACCGACGACGCGATGAACCAGATCGATATCGGCGGCCTCTTCGGCGTCGATGATCCGGGCCGTCAAAATCAATTCCAGAGCCTTTGCGAAACCGACGACGCGGTTCAACAAATAAGCCCCGCCGTCTCCCGGGATCAATCCCACCCGTGCGAAGGTAGACCCGAATTTTGCATTCTCGCTCGCTACCCGAAGATCGCACATCAAAGATAGATCCAACCCGGCGCCGATGGCCGCTCCGTTCACCGCAGCGATCGTCGGCTTTTCAAAGCTATCGAAGCGGCGGGGAATGCTCTGCAGACCGCGCAGATAATTCTGTCTCAGCTCGACGGGATCACCCTTGAACATTCCCCGTCGATCTCGCATCGCCTTGAGATCACCGCCGGCACAAAAGGCCGAACCCTGGCCCGTGATGATGACCACCCGGATTTCGTCATCCCGTTCTGCGCGGTCCAGTCCGGCCACCAACTCCTCGACC
>SKPJ01000323.1 GCA_007119595.1 Myxococcales bacterium | reverse complement strand
GCCCACGCTGCGCCCTTCTGCCTGGGAATCCTTGACAATTTGAGCGGTTTCATCGGCTTCGAAATCCGATGAAAATTGGCTCATATTGAGTCCGATCTCTCCGGCCAATCGTTCGAAGATGCCGTCGGCTCCAAGGGAACGCTGGTTTTCGTACAACAGATCATACATCTCCCAGAATTTATCCTGGTTTCCGGCGGCCACGGCGGCTCGGGAAGCCGGTTCGCTATGCTCTTGAAAGCCAAGCGGGAAGTGCTTGAAGACCACGCGAACTTCGTCGGGATATTCTTCGAGGAGATCCGACAAGGTGTTCGCACCACGTGCGCAGTGCGGACATTGGAAGCTGGAAAATTCCATAATGGTCACGAGCGCGTCGTCTTGGGAGGCCCCTTTGACGTGATCGTAGTCCTGAATTTCGAGCATATGAACTTCAACTTCTTCCTCTTCGGGCTCCGGGCGCTCTCGAGGCTCGGGGCGATCCGGTTCGTCGGCGCCCAGATTTTGTTTGATGGCGGCGGCGTACAATTCCTCTTCGGCGACACCGTCTTCTCTCAGGGACTCGATTTGCTCGAGCTGTCGCTCCACGACCTCCGAAAATTTGTCGAGTGGCTGGGCACCGTTGACCACTTCGCCGTTGATGAAGAAGTGGGGAGTTCCTCGCACGCCGAGATCGGAGCCGAGTTCCATGTCGCGGTCGATGATGGCGGCGATTTCAGGGTCGTTGAAATCCTCGCGGAATTGGTCGACATCCATCCCGAGGTCGGCGGCCAATTCAGCACCCAGATCTTCCATGGGCTGATCGCCATAATCGCTGAGGCGATCGAAGAGAGCATCCTTCATCTCCCAGAATTTCCCCTGTCGATCGGCCGCCGCGGCGGCCTTAGAGGCCGGTCGGGCCTCTTGTTGCATCGCCAGTGGGAAGTGTTTAAAGACGATGCGCACGTCCTCCGGATATTTCTCCACCAACTCATTGAGGGTCGCTCCGCCGCGAGCGCAGAACGGGCATTGCATCGATGTGAATTCGACGACCGTCACCGGCGCGCTGGGATTGCCCTTCATGGGGCTGTCAGCGATGGGGAGTTGGTCGCTATCTGCGAGTCCATCGATATCGACATCGGCGACCGCTGCCGCCGCATCTTCTTCGGTTTCCGGGGTTACATTGTTGACGCCGACAAGCCAGCCGAGGCCAAAGCCGATCAGCCCGACGACGATCACCATTAAAACGGTGCTGCCGTTTCCTTGTGGTTCTTCCATAGCCATAGGTTCTTCTCCTGCTGAATAGTTTGCGATTTTCGTCTTCGCCGCCCCCACTAAATGGGGGCCGAACAAATCCGTCGTATCAATCGTGTTGACATCCCTCATTGCAAGCGAACTCACGCGGATCGCGTTGTGACATATTGATCCCCTCGACACAAGGGAGTGTCGAATGAGTCCCTAACCGGCGTCCTCCACCATCATCGGGTGCAGAGACGGGATGTTCGAGCCGATATCTCCAAGGACCAGCGCTCGCTGTTCTCAGCCACCACCGCTCCCGGGAGTCGAAGGAGTCAACCAGGAGGCGGGCGTTCGGGAAGACGCTGATGTCCGGGGGAAGGACCGACGCGAAGATCGACGAGCGGTCGCTGTCTGTGCAGATCGCCGCCCGGCCGCCAGGGGATCTCGAGTTCTCGAGAGCTCTGGTGCAGCGGGGCGAGAGAGCCGGCACTGACGAGTAGAGCAAGGGGAGGATTGGCATCGCAATTTTCTTCGTCGACGCCGTCGATGCAGATGGGGCCGCGCTCCGCCGGTAGTTGTGCGCGACCCAGTTCATCGATCACATCGCCCAACCACCGCGGAGGAGCCATCTTCCACAAGGGCTCCGGCGCGGAGTCCCTATTGGATGCCCGATATTCATGGCGCTCATATACCTCTTCAAGGACGACCGTAACCGCGTCCCGAGCTTGCCGGCGGGTAATCCATTCGGGCATCGTCGACATCGGTCGAGGACTGGCGATAAAGCAGCGATTGTAGCTGGGCGAGTCGTGTTGAGCGTAGGAGCAGGGGCGATCGGCGGACATGGGTGCGGCCCTGCGAAGTCTAGTCGTGGCCATCGACGTCGCCGTCAGATCGCGATCGGAGATGGTGTTTTGCGACTCTTCGTCACAACCCTCCGGCCCATCAGCCCACACCATCGACGGTGGCGCGATCATCGACGCCACAACGACAGCCATACCGAGCATCCACCCGGGGAGCGCGGACCATCGAATCTGTCGACGAGCAGACCAATTCATCATATGCGATTGAGCTCATCCGTTGGGGGGTGTGCCACTTTTAAGGGCAGCGATTCAAAACCTGTGGAACCCGAGTCAAACCATCTCGAAAAGCTGACGGTACGGAATCGATCTTGGAACTGCAAGGTCAGTGAGGCCCTCGGATTCGAGATAATCGACAGGGTCACACGGTTTATTCCCAGATGAGGTGATCCGCTGTGGGTTGCACGAATTAGCATCGTCGGTTGTTCCGCCCCCCCCTTTCGTTGTATCCCCAGTTTTGAAAGAGCTTCGCCTTAGGTGCAGCGCCACAAGATAATAACGAGGAAGTATTGTTGGAACCCCCCGTAGAAGATAGGAAATATTCCCCCTTCGACATCGCCCTGGTGGGCTGCGGACAGGTCGCCGCCAAACACGTATCGGCCCTCGATGCCCTCGGCGATGCATTTCGGGTCATCGGTGCCGTCGACCCCAATCCGGATGCTCTGCGCCATACCAGTAAGGCATTGAATACGCCGGGATTCGAAACCCTGGAGGCATTGCTCAAAGAGCACCGCCCCAACCTGGTTTCACTGGCCACACCGACGGGACTCCACCCCCATCAGGCCGTCGCCGCTGCCGAAGCGGGGGCCAATGTGCTCACCGAAAAGCCGCTGGGTACCTGCCTGGATACGGCGCGCTCGATGGTTCGCCGGGTCACCGACTTGGAACAACGCCTCTTCGTGGTCAAACAACTGCGTCACCATCCACTTTTTCTTGCCGTGCGCGACGCCTTGAAAAAAGGTCGATTTGGGCGTTTGTATACCGTGGGACTACAGATTTTCTGGACCCGTCCGCAGGCCTACTACGACGCCGCCGACTGGCGCGGGACGCGCCACCTCGACGGTGGAGCCCTGATGAATCAGGCCAGCCATTATATCGATCTTTTGAACTGGCTATTCGGCCCGGTCGCCAAAGTCCATGCCATGGGCGGAGCACTGGCCCGCCAAATCGAGGTGGAGGACACAGCCGTAGTCTCCCTGCACTGGGAGGAAGGCTTTATCGGTTCGCTCCATGTAACAATGCTGGCCTATCCTCAAAATGTGGCCACCAACCTGACGGTCATCGGCGAGCGGGGAACGGTTCGAATTGGCGGACCCTTATGCAATCACATCCAAGCTTGGAACTTCGCCGAATCAGCCCCGGAAGACGATCCCATCGAGGACGTGGCCGCCCGGGTGCCCACCGCACTGCGCCGGGGCCATGAGGAGGTATACCGCAACGTATGTGCCAGCCTTCAGGGCGACGAGGCGCCGGTGGTCGACGGAAATGAAGGCCTTCGCTCACTGGCGATCATCGATGCCGCATACCGAGCCTTTGAGACCGACATGGCGATCGAGGTCACGGACGCTCATATTTAAGCCCAGGTTTACCATCCCCACCGGGCCCCCTCCACGGAGCTACGTTCAACCACTATGTGCGCAACGATCCACTCCACCGCAATTGTCGACGACGACGCCATCATCGGGGCCGGAAGCCATATCTGGCACTGGACCCACGTGCGCGAAGGAGCCCGGATCGGCCGTGATTGCACGTTGGGGCAAAATGTCTACGTCGCCCCGACAGTGGTCGTCGGCGACCGGGTCAAGGTGCAAAATAATGTCTCGCTATTCGACGGAGTCATCCTAAAAGACGACGTCTTCTGCGGTCCGTCGACGGTCTTTACGAACGTGATCACCCCGCGAAGTCATATCGATCGAAGCGATCAATTTGAGACGACGCAGGTCGATCGCGGGGCAACACTGGGCGCCAACACCACCATTTTATGTGGCATTACGATCGGAGAGTACGCCTTTGTCGGCGCCGGCGCCGTAGTGACCTCCGATGTGCAAGCCCACTCCCTGGTGATCGGCAATCCGGCCCGTCATGTGGGCTGGAGTTGCCGCTGCGGGGTGCGACTTGCCGAGCCGACACCCACGGTGCATTGCGAAAAATGCGATGACCACTATGAGTTGCGCGACCACACCCTCCACCTTTTGACATCGCGATCCCCATGAGTGTTCCCTTCTTTGATCTGACACGACAATACGAGGCGATCGGCGACGATATCGACGGCGCCGTCGCTGACGTTCTCACAAGCCAACAATGCATCGGTGGGCCCCACGTCAAAGCCCTGGAAGAACGCCTCGCCGAGCGCGTTGGTTGTGCACACGCCGTCGGTGTCTCCAGCGGAACCGATGCCCTATTGGTCAGCTTGATGGCTCTCGACATCGGTCCCGGCGACGAGGTCATCACCACACCATTTACCTTTTTCTCGCCCGTCGGTTCCATTCTACGACTCGGCGCCCGGCCGGTCTTCGTCGACATCCGCCCCGACACCTTCAATCTCGACGCGGAGGCATTGCGCGAGGCGATCACGAGCGATACGCGTGCCATCGTGCCGGTCCATTTATTTGGACACCCCTGCGATATGACGGCGATTATGGAGGTGGCCGAATCCAAGGATATCGCCATCGTCGAGGATATGGCCCAGGCCATCGATGCCCGCCACGCCGGCCGTCCCGTCGGCTCCTTCGGGGACACCGGTTGCGTCAGCTTCTTTCCCACCAAGAATCTGGGTGCCGCCGGTGACGGGGGGATGGTATTTTGCGACGACGACGGGTTGGCAAGGCGTATTCGCAGGCTGTGCCGCCACGGAGCACAGCCGAAGTACCACCACCTGGAAGCCGGCGGAAATTTCCGCCTCGATGCCATCCAGGCTGCTATTTTGGGCGTCAAACTCGAACACCTCCAGCAGTGGAATGAAAGGCGCCGCGAACACGCCGAATTCTACCACCGGGTCTTTGCCGACCGAGAATCAATCGTGACTCCTCGCGTCCGTTCCGAAAATCAGTCGGTATTCAACCAATATACAGTGCGCGTCGAAGGGCGAGATGCCGTGCAGGCCGGTCTAAAGAAACGAAATATCGGGAGCAATATATATTATCCAGAACCGCTGCATACTCAGCCGGCCCTCAACGAAGAACGAGGACACGGTGCATTTCCCGAAGCAGAACGGGCCTGTCGGGAGGTTTTATCACTTCCCATTTTTCCGGAATTGAGCCCCGACGAGCGGCGCCGAGTCTGCGACGCCGTCCTCGAAGTTACAAGCCGATGAAAAAAAAGTTTCTTTTATGGAATTGTTTCCCCCCCGTAACCACGTTATAGTCCACGTGTTCATGGCGGGACCCCGATGGGGACCCGGATTCGAGTGAACCGCTCGAATTGGCGAAAGGTTCGTCCCAACATCGGATTCGGATGCGGCTTCCGGGTTCGATGGGCGATGCAGGATATCGCGAAACCGACTTGCCGTAACAAAGGAGGTGATCCAGTGGATATCGATTGTACTTATACGGCTGGTGAGGTAGTGCACTTCTAGCGGGCCATCCTGGCTAGCGTCGCTGTTCCTTGCTCTAGGCCTTCGTCCTCTAGGAGGGCGTTGGAGGAGCAGCGCATGTGCGGCGGATGGTCGCAACGCTAGAAGGTATCCGTGACGCTACCGCTCCCGCGTGGTTCGACTTGGCCGGGTCGACCGAAAGTCCTTTGAGCTACCACGCGGGACCTTTTCTTCCTTTTTCGACGCACTGGTTTCAGTGCGTCTTTTTTTGTTTTGTAGATCCTTACTATCTACTCTCGGACCATGACGCTGAAGATCCAATCGCCGAGATCGGGGCGATCGGCCAATTCGACGGCAAATTCGCAGCGCCCGGACTCTTGCCCCCGAAGACGCACCTCGTTCTCCTCCTCCGGCTCGACGAAAAAGGAGAGCTCCCCCGTAGGACCGCTGCAGGTATCGGGGGTCAAAATCTCGACATATAGATCGAGATGGGAGCAGACCGGCCAGGTGCCAACCTCCGAGATCGGGGTGGTAAACGGTTCCAATTCAAAGCGCCGTGTTCCATCGACCGGCAGATCGCCATCGAGGACCTCGAAATCGACATGGCTCGGGTCGATGATGTGGATACTGATTTCTGAAGAGGAACGGCCGGCTGGCTCGATTCCAGAGGTCAACTCCACGTCGATGGGACCGAGCTCCTGGATGGGCCAAAAATGCAATCCCCCCTCATCGCAATAGGCCTCTTCTTGAAAATAACTGGGCGTGATCTGGACCTGGCAGGTATCGACAGCATTGGGTGTACTGTAGGACGCTCCGACCAGGGTCTCCCCGTTGTGGTTTCGGCGATCGAGCTCGAGACTCACGGCCTGATCGACCATGTAGGCGGCGTCATCGCCTCGGGCGCATTCATGTGCCATGGCCACCTGGGTGACTCGGCTGACCCGCATCGTCGTGGAGTCGCTGTAGCGCTCCCCGCCCCCTTCGACCTCCACCGACAAGACAGATTCGCCGACATCGATTCCCCACAAAAATAAATCCTCCTCCTCTTCTTCATCTTCGCCATCGTCGATCAATTCGGCACCCAATATGGTGTCCGGATCGGTGCTCACGGAGAGGACTTGTTCCAATTCTCGGTCCCCCAATGGAGCCACGGACATCTCGAGTCCAGAGCCCAGGGCGATGGGCCGGGCAAAATCTCGATCGCCGTCGGCCGGGGTGTAGAGAAACTCCAGATTCCCCTGATCTCCTTCCTGGCTTACCGCACGGTCACAGGCCATACTCGCCATGGATAAGGCGCCGAGGCCGATCACCAAATTTGTCGTCCCACTCCAATTCATATCTTCTCCAACAACGGGGCCTTGCTACTACTGATACACTTCGGCGCCGATGAAGGCGCCACGATTCAACCATAGTTGCATCGACACACTGTCGATTACAACAATCGACAAGCCAACAGACAGGGCAATCTCATTTGCACATCTGATCAGTGAAGGCGACAGTCCTGTCGTGGCGCAGGGAGGCTTGACCTTTCGAGCCGTATCGCGCGCTGTTGGAGCGCGACAATAGACAGCCACGAGGCTTGCCCTCGTGCGAATCGGGGTCGTGTAAACACACCACCCGTCGGGTTGGCGACGGCACGACGGCATGCGATGGACGAGCATCGACGGCTCGAACCGCGCTTGAGCGTGGAGCACGGAGCGCAGTGCGCTGAACGCTGAACGCCCGAGTGCCCCGCGATTTCGCGTCCAACGCTATCGTGTGTTAGCGGCTCCGCGCCTTAGCGCTCCCCCGTAACTTGCTCGCAATTGACGGCTCGCAGCGATCAGTCGAGCCGCGTCAGAAGCTCCAGCGCCTGATCACGGGCCGTATAGTACAAATCCGGGGGATCGACGTGGCGACAAAATTGCAGCACAGCGAGCACGATCGGTCGTGCATCTTCGGTAAAGCCCGCCTCCAGCAACTTGTCAGCATGGACCGTCATATCCGACAGATGCACCGAGAGCATCCGCTCATTGGCGTCCAATGAGCGGAGTCGCTCGACGAGCTCGTCGACCGTATCGTCGAGATCATCGCCGCGATTCCATTCGGGAAGATAGGTAGCCGCCAACCCAACCCGGTCGCGGCGGGGGCGGCCCTTGTCGTCGAGACAGCGGGGAGAAAAATGGCAAAACTTCGCCCGTTCCCGGGCCTCCTCCGACCACTGTACCGGGACTCCCTCGTTGTCGAGAATCTGTGCTGCACCACCGTATTTTTTGTACTTCAGATACAAAAAGGAAGGTCGCTCCAGGAGGGCTTCGGCGGCCTCGCGGTGCTCTTGCCACCACAGATGCCAGGGTTTGGCCGACTCATTGCCGAGCAAGTCTTGCATATTCTCGAGTAATTGACGTCGCGTCGTCGACTCCACAGCCATGGCATTTCCAAGTGTTCAAAAGTAATCCCAGTCGTTGCCCCACTTATGCGCCGTTCCAAACCGGTCGGTGCTGGTCCGGCTAATCTGGTTATATACACGCAGGCCGTTATGACCAGCTCAAACAATCCGGTGAGTCCATCGCATCGTCTCCCTATCCATCTCGTGGTTTTTGCTCTTTTGTTGCAAATCACAACAAAACAACGCCTTTTTGCGCAAAAATTGCGCTAAATTGGGCTAATTTGGGATGAAAACTTTCACCTCGCGTCGTGATCTGATACTCCTACAGAGGCAACCTTTGGAGAGGTGGAGGAAAATCATTCGTGGTGGAGTCTTCGACTGCCAAGTGCTGTCGAGACCTTGGGCCTGTATTCAAGCTTCATCGAATACAACCAGCGAGATGTGCCAATGGTAAGGCGACGACTCCGCAAAACGCGTATTTTGGACTGAGGTTATAGCGATGTATCGAACGATAAGAATGATTGCCCTGAGCTCGTTGGTGGCGCTGATTGCCGCCTGCGGCCCCTGCTCATCGGAAGATGAGGAGAGCCAAGAACAAGAAGAGCCAACCATGGTGCTTCCCGAATTGGTGGAGATGTCGGCCACTGTCGGAGAAGAAGATGAACAGAGCTTTGCCATAGACAACGTGGGCGACGCCGATCTGGAGGCTTCGTTCGAGATCGACGCCGACTGGCTCGACATCGATCCCCAGGAGATCACCGTCGAAGCCGATGGACAAGCCGATATCACCCTGACCGCCACCTGCCCCGACGAAGCCGACGACTACTCCACGGACGTCGTGGTCTCCAGCAACGACCCCCTCGCCGAAGAAGTGATGGTGGCCGTTGAATTGACGTGTGAAGAAGAAGAAGAGCCGGAGCCCGAGTATGGTACGCTGACGGTCACCATCGAGGGACTTCCCGGTGGTGTGGACGCCGACGTCACCATCGAGGGGCCGGACGGCTTCAGTGAAACGGCCACCGAATCGATGACCTTCGACGATCTGGAACCGGGTAGCTACGATATCGCGGTCGAAGAAGTGGAAGTCGAAGATGAGACCTATGGCCCCTATGAGGGTCACGGGCAACAGAGCGTCACCGTCGAAGCAGGCGAAACGGCAGAAGTGACCGTGGAGTATGGTCTCACCGAAGTCGCCGCATTTGGAGCCATCGACATCGCCTTTGAGGGGCTGCCAGATGGTGTCGACGGTCGCGCCGACATCACCGGTCCCGACGATTACGAAGAGAGCATCGAGGGCAATGATTCCCTGTTGAGCCTCGAATTCGGCACCTATGAGATCACTCCCGCGGATGTGGAAGCCGATGACGTGACCTACCAGGCCGAAGAAATGAGCGTCGAGATCGACTCCACCGACGTTGTAGAAGTCCAGATCGACTACGAAGTGGTTCCCGGTAGTGTGGAGGTTCAGGTTTCCGGTCTGGAAGATGATGCGGAGCCGACCATCGCCTTGCTCGACGAAGAAGGCGAGACGGTCGATGAATTCCCGGCCGACGGCCTGCTCGAAGAGGTCGCTCCCGGCGAATACACCGTATCCCCTCAGGACTACGAAGAAGACGACCAAAATTTTCAAGCATCGGACGTCGACATCACCGTCGAAAGTGGCGAGACCACGGAGGTGAGCATCTCCTACGCCATCGAGCCGGGAATGCTGCAGGTCACTGTCACTGGACTTCCCGACAACGACGATCATGATATTGAGGTATTCGACAACGGAGATGCCGTGACCGCCGTGGACGGTGACGGAATGGCGACCCTTTCCCCCGGCACCTATCGAGTGGTGCCGAATCCGATCCAAATCGACCTGGAGCTCTATGAGTCCACTGAGATTGAGGACGTGGAAATCGAAAGTGGCGAGACCACGGAACTCGACGTCGATTACGCGTTGATCCTGGCCAGTTTTCACGTCGATTCCACCGGACTTCCGGATGGTGTGGATATGAAAGCCGATATCAGCGGACCCGACGGTGATGTGGATGGAACGGAATTCGAGGGAGAAGGTCCCCTGGAGTTCGAAGACATCCTCCCCGGCGTCTACGAGGTCGACTTTCGAACGGTTATCGATGGCGATACCGGCGCCACCTATGAGCCAAGCCCGTCGAGTGCAAGCTACGACGTCGCAAGCGGTGAAACCGTCCAAGCCATCACCGACTACTCGGTGCTCGGCGCGGAGTTGACGGTGGTCATCGATATCCCGGAAGAGGTCACCGTCGCCGAGGGCGAGGATTATGAAATCGAATTCACGGTCCTCAAAGACGGCGACGACTTCGATACCATCACCGCCGACGGTCCGATGACCGTGGACTTTCCGGTGGAACCGGCCACCTACCAGGTGGTCCGTGAAGACGACGATCCCTATACCGACCGGTGGGGCAATGAGTTTGAGTTCACCGGTTTGGATACGGATATCACCGTACCCTCCGGCGGATCGGAGACCCACGAAGTGATCGCGCCCCATCCCACGAAGGTGACCACTGAAGAAGACGATGCCGAGCTCTACGGCTCGCTTCGCGCCATCGTCGAACGTGCACAGCCGGACAGTGAAATCATCTTTTCGGCGGATGTCGAGGAGATCGAATTGGGCGAGGATGGAGCGATTGAGATCACCCATTCTCTGAGTTTTTTCGGAAATGCCGATGAAAACGTGGTCATCACCCCCGAGGAAGATGAAGACAGCCGCCTTTTCGTCATCGACGCCGATGACGAAGAAGCAAACGTTTT
>SKPJ01000501.1 GCA_007119595.1 Myxococcales bacterium | reverse complement strand
GGGGCCCAGCCGTGGCACAGGCCCCACCAGGTCTCAATTCCACCGAAGCGGTCCGTTCCACTGGCACAGGACTCGCCATCGTCATTTCGAATCGCCTGCTGATTGCCCTTGTTGGTGTGAACCCAGGACGCCGTGGGACCGATCTCATCATAATAGGCGTCGTCCCACTGACAGGTTCGCACGTCATAGGGCTGAAGTTCCATAAACTCGTCGTCCGGCGTCCACCCGTGAACTGCCTTGTCCCATTTTTCCGCCGGTGAAAGTGTATCCACACCCTGCCACCGGTCATTGATGCTGTCGCGGTAGTTCGGCCAATACGTATCGGTCCAGGGCGTGATGGAAATTTCGCCGCTATCCGGGAGTTCGTCCCATTGATAGACCAACTCCGCCTGAAATCGGCTCGGATCATTACGCCAATTCCAGGCGTCGCCTTTGCCGCCAGCGGCTTTGGTCTCCCCTTCCGGTGTGACGTCTGCATTTGCAGTGTTCGACTCCGGTTCCGGATCCGAATCACCGCAGGCCGGCAGGCCGACAAATAATAGGGGGATGGCGAGAAATAACGTGGCAAAAATCGGCTTCATCTTTATCTCTTCAGTTAGACAGGCAGTTTTGGGAAAGGGGGAATTTTGCATGTTGCAAGTCGAAATTCAAGGTTCAACCCCGGAGTGTCGTGACCACCGGTAAGTGGTTGAGTTCACCAACGCCAACCTCTGACGCTGAATCGAAGCCCGAATGTCGCCTCCTCCCGTGGGGGAGGTGGCGAACGCGCAGTATAGCGTTCGTCGGAGGGGGCAACGGGCAAGCGTTGTGTTCGGTAGCTGCTACAACCCACCACTATTTCCTTGTCCCCCGTATTTTATATACTGTTATTTCCCGCCGCGGTGACGAGCACCAACCGTGGATTCCCGTCCGGAGTATCTCAATTCAATCATCGAGAGAGTCCAGTCTTGTACAAAACTTCGACCACGCTTACCCGATGCTTCGTTCCCTACACGCTGAACGTGGTATTTGTGCTTTGCTTCTGCCTCCTGACCGCTCCGGCGTGCTCGAGTTCCTCCGATCCGGTCGGCGGTGACGTTGGTGAAACGCCGGTTTCGGATACCGATGTACCTGGCGAAGACGCGGGTACCAACGAACTCGACACCGCCAGCCAGCACGACTCCGATATCGGAGAAGGTCAAAACAGCGCCGATAGCGGAAGCCCGGACATCAACCTCGATACCGGTGTCGATGCCCCGGCCGCTGAAGATGTGAGCGAAGAATCCGATACCGGTCCTACAGACACTGCCCCTACAGACATAGGAGCATTTGATACCGGCGAGGATGTAAGTCCCACCGATACGGGCCCGGCACTCGCAGATGCCGGTGAACCCGACGCCAGCGACACCGGCACCGTCGACGCCGGCGGCACCGATCCCTACGCCGGCCGTCCACTGGGCCAATGTACTGTCCACGACGATTGTCCCGAGGGACCGATGGGCAAACAATGCACGAGGACATTCCCCGGAGGAGCCTGTACCGGATGCGGGGGGCAGACCCACTGCCCTGCATTTACTAGTTGCCATGTCGGCATCTGCACCGGCGATTGTACGACCGACGACGATTGCGCGCCCGGTCTATTCTGCACCAGCACCAATCGATGCCATGCCAGAAGTTGCGTCGATGGCGAGTGCCCGGTCCCCCTCTTCGGATGCAGCCAGAGTGAAATATGCGTTCGCGTCGATTGCAGTGACGATAGCTCTGTATGTCCCGACGACACGACCTGTACCGAGGGACTTTGCATCGAAGATCGAGCTCTGTAGCCCGCCGAATTCGCACGGTCCGTCAGTGATGTGAATGTCCGTGCGAGTCATGACTATGATCGTGGGTGTGATCATGACCGTGCGCGCCGTGATCGTGATGATGGTCATCTTCGATCGCCATGCCGTGGTCACATTGAAGGGCCTCCACTAGCCTTCCCAGGTTTTCCCTGGTGACGTCTTCAGGGGTCTCGATGATGGCGCGATTGTCTGAGCCCCGGGCAAACCGATCTCCCATCGGCATCGACATGCGCTGCAGCCTCGCCTGCATCAATGGTGGGTTATTGAACCCATCTCCGTCGACGTCCAAAAAGACGGGATTGCTAAACGCCAACGGTCGGGCACCGCTGGAAACCACGGGGCGCATATTGCGACCGCTGAGGGCTCGGGCGACGAAGACCACGTAGCTGTCGGAGTCCACATCGAGGTCCACCTCTATGACTTGTCGCAAGCGATGATGCTCGTAGGTGCCCTCGGCGATCAACTCGCGGTGTTCGTCTTCCCATTCGACGGAAATCCGCTGTGTGGGCTCTACGGGGTCAGTGACACTCTCCCCTGGTTCTCCCTGTAATTGATCGGCCGGGATATTGACGTAAACATCGAGGGTATCGACGTCGATCCACTCCGGCATCTCCAGGGTCACCCGGGCCGTCGCCTCTCCTGAACTGACATCGACTATCTCACCCATTCCAGCGCTCTCCCCATCATCGTTTTCAACCTCTACGCGCATCATCGGGCCACTGGTTCCCAGCAACGCACCGGCGCGTACCTGGCCGACAAAATGCTCCAAATCCATGGTGGCCGGCGTATCACTATCCTCGTCGACGAAGACAAAACTACGGGGGCTGGCGCCGAGGCTGCCGTAGATACCGTGGGTATCGGAGACGGCCGTGGCCGTCGGGGAGAATCCGCGTCCCACCATGGTCAGCCACCACCGAAAGGCATCCCAAAACCCGTTCATCGAAAATCCATTATAGACCTCGATGGCGTCGAAATCGTCGCTCCACAATCCAGTATCTCCCGTTGCCTCGTCG
>SKPJ01000492.1 GCA_007119595.1 Myxococcales bacterium | reverse complement strand
CGTCGCTCACTTCCTCATGTTGGGGGCTATTTTTCCCTTGAACGCAGATCTGGTCTGCGCTAATCAACATTATGAGCCGGAGTGGCGGAACTGGTAGACGCGTCGGATTCAAAATCCGATGGCCTTACGGTCGTATGGGTTCGATTCCCATCTCCGGTATTTCATTTATTTCATAGCGATTAAGACTTGCAGATGTGTGGTGTGGGTAGGCATCTTCCGGGTTCTGTTGCGAGGTCCACGGTATTTAGCTGTTTCTACGATCGGCCCAAGCGGAGGTTGTCCGATCCGAGGCGTTTGGGCGAGAGTAACTCTGAGAAGCTACCACAATTTGTACGCCGTCTTGCGTCGACGACGGGGCAATGATAAAAATTCGATGATTCGAGATTCTTGAGGAACGCCGTATCGTCACCAGGAGTAAACTGACATGTTTCGAGTATGCCTTACCGTTCTCACGACTGCCTTCGTGGTCGTCTGTCTATCGGCATCCACCGCAGTGGCACAGGACTTTAGTTTCCAGCCCTGGAGCGATGTCACAGTGGTCTGTCCGACCTGTGAGCCCCCTCCGGCAGATGTGGTCACTCTGCGAGATGGAAGTACCGCCGAAGGCACGATTCGGGCCATCAATCCGGTGTTCTACACGCTGGAGCGCTTTGGTGAGATTCGAACGGTCCCCGCCGGCGATGTCAATGACGTGGAATGGAAACGCGGCAATCAACCGAGGGGCATCGATTCCCTGGATCAGATCGTGTTGAAAAATGGGCACGTGTTGACCGGCGAGATCACCATCGACAACGAGCGTCCACCCTATTTTGAGATCGAATCATCGTTTCTCGACCATTCCTACACAGTCTTCAAATCACAGATCGAGATGGTCTTTCAGAATGGCCAAGAATATGACTTTGAAGCGGCCATGCAGGATGTTCAGGATATCCGAGAAGAGAATTGAGACAGCGATGATTACGAGGTGATGTAGTCTGGCCCCGCAATGTTACGGGGCCTTTTTTTTGACAGTTTCTCAATACGAATGGAGCCGGGGGAGATCGCGTCCGGCCTTGAGGGCTTCGACTTCCTTATCTGCCAGCTCATCGAGCCTTTGTTTGACCTGCTTTTCGGGAAAGTGTTCGCGGGCCAAGCCGGTATAAAGTGTGTAGTGATTGGCTTCGGCTTCGAATAGCTCTTCATAAAAGTCTGCCAATTCTCGATCGTCGACCTCCTTACCCAGGATTGAGAAGCGCTCGCAGCTTCGTGCCTCGATCAGGGCGGCGACCAATAATTTATCGAGAAATCGCTCCGGCTCGTTGGAGCGGATTTCGCTGACCAATTTCGAGGCGTAGGGAGCGGGTTTGAGCTTCTGGAGTTCGATATTACGTGTCTCGAGAATATCGAGCATACGCGTAAAATGCTCCATCTCCTCACAGACAATCTCACTCAATCGTCGGGGTAATCCACTGCGTCCGGTGTAGTGGAAAATCATGCTCAGTGCGGTTGAGGCAGCTCTCTTTTCGAGATGCGTATGGTCGATGAGGATCAGATCGAGGTTCTCCTCGATCGAGGCGAACCATGAAGCACGGGTTGGTTCGGCGAGATTCAACATGGAGTGACTCCGGGTTAGAACAAGTCAGAATTGTGTCGCCATCGACAACGACCACTTACAACGAAAAATGATAGGGGGGCATAAAAACAGGTTCCTTCGAACCAAAATACAGTGGCCACAGCAACGACGGCTCCATCTTCTCCAGGGCCGAGGTCAGTTGTCCATCTGGTGTCGCGATGGCGGCATCATCGATGAGCCCCAGGCGAGTGAGAACACCGCTTAAGCCGGTACCGATCCCAGGACTCAAGCTTGCGCCTCCGGCACCGGTTCGATCGGTATATACCGCCTGGCCCGGCTCGAGACCGGCCAATGTCTCAGCGCGACTCAGAGCATCGGAGATACCGCCCGTAGTATCGACGAGCTTTTGCTGACGGGCTGCTTCGCCGGTCCAGACCCGACCGCGTGCAACCGCGTCGACCTCCTCTGCAGAGAGGGGACGTGTTCGTGCCACCTGCTGCAAGAATAGGTCGTACAAAAAGACCAGGGATTCGCCGATGCCCTCTCGTTCGGAGTCCGTCCACGCACGCCACGGAGAACGGACGCCGGCCCGCTCCCCGCGTTGCTCGGGAACGGCATTGATGCCGATACTATTGGCCAGAGATCCGATATTGAACTTTCCGGTAAAGATGCCGATGGAGCCGGTGACCGACACAGGTGTGGCAAATATTTCATCGGCTCCAGCAGCCGCGTAATAGCCACCGCTCGCTGCTATGTTGCCCATCGAGGCGATGACCGGTTTTTTCGTCGAGAGATGGCGCAACTCGCGGTAGATGAGATCACTGCCAAAAGCACTTCCGCCGGGGCTGTCGATGCGCACCACGACGGCCTTTACATTATTGTTGGCTCGAAGCTGGCGCAGGGTCTCCGTCAGCGTCTTCGCCCCCGTGATCTGGGTGGTGCCGAAAGGGGTGCCACCAGATTCTCCAGACGTAATGAGGCCGTCTACGTAGACCACGGCGATCTCCGGTCGTACTCCCCATCGCTGGTCGGCGATCTCGTAGCGCCGATAGCCCGACTCAGCTCCAAATGGGCTGTCGACCCGGTGGCGGAGTCGATCATCTAGTTCCTCGTCGTAGATCAGTTTGTCGACGAGCCCCATGTCCAGGGCATCAGCGGGATATAGCGGCGTATTGTCGATGACATCGCGAATCTCTTCGGGATGCAAGCCTCGTCGATCTGCGATGCGATTCGTCAATTCCGCATAGACGGCATCCAAAAACTCCCCCGTCTGCTCCAGCGCTGGCTCGCTCGGCCCCG
>SKPJ01000389.1 GCA_007119595.1 Myxococcales bacterium | reverse complement strand
CGTCTCCAACACCGCGTCCGCCTGTTCGGCATCGAGCTCGAATTCGGCCATCAATTTTTCGGCGGCGTCCTTCTTCCCATCGGAGGCCCGAATCAGGGCGATGGCCCGATCCAGATCGTCGAAGATGATCTCGAATCCCTCCAGGATATGAATCCGGTCCAGAAGCTTCTGCAATTCATAGGTGAGCCGCTTGGTGACCACCTCCATGCGGAAGTCCAGAAAATGGCGCAGCATCTCCTTTAGATCGACTCTCGCCGGCTGAGGCACCCGGGGGTTCTCGGTGGGAACCAGGCAGGTCAAATTGACGTGAAATCGATCCTCGAGCGGGGTGTGTTTGAAGAGGTAGGCCATCGCCGCTTCCGGGTCGGCGCCGCGCTTTAATTCCAATACGATGCGAACCTCGTCGGTGGACTCGTCACGCACATCGCGAAGTTGGGGAACCTTTTCCTCAATGATGTGGGAGGCGATCTTTTCGACGAGTGACGACTTTTGCTGATAGTAGGGAACGGAGGTGATGATGATGTAGCGCTTTCGTCCCTCTTTTTCGGTCTCCCACTGCGAGCGGGTGGTGATCGTGCCCCGCCCCTCAGTGTAGATCTCCAGCAACTCCTCCTGGCTATTGAGCAGCAAACCGCCGGTGGGAAAATCGGGGCCCTTGACCACATCGCCCACCAGATCTTCGATGGTGGTCTCCGGCTCGTCGATGAGCCGAATCAGAGCTTCGACGATCTCCTCCAGATTGTGAGGAGGGATATTGGTGGCCATGCCCACGGCGATGCCCGTCGCTCCGTTGATGAGCAAATTGGGCACCTGGGCCGGCAATACCACCGGTTCGAAGACCGTTCCGTCGTAATTGGGGCGAAATTCAACGGTCTTTTTTCGAATCTCGTCGAGAAGCTCGGAGGAAAGATTCGTCATCCGAGCTTCCGTATAACGCATAGCAGCCGCGCTATCGCCGTCGACGGAGCCGAAATTTCCGTGTCCGTCGACCAGTGGATATCGAAGCGAAAAATCCTGGGCCATACGCACCATGGCGTCGTAGATCGACTGGTCGCCATGGGGGTGATATTTCCCCATTACTTCCCCGACGATGGCCGCACTCTTTCGGTGCTTCGCGTCGTGCTTAAGGCCCAACTCCTTGAACATGGCGTAGAGAATGCGCCGTTGCACCGGCTTTAGCCCGTCGCGTACATCCGGCAGAGCACGACTGGTGATCACGCTCATGGCGTAATTGAGATAGCGCTCTTGCGCCGTCTCGTGGAGCGGTACTTCTTCGATTCTGGCAGCCATAAAACTCCTCGGTCGCCCTTGTTATGTGCACTGATGCCTCGTAACGGCGGCGAGTGGTATCATATCGAGGGCTTTTCGCACCACCGGGATTCCCGTAGGGGGCGCGGTTCTCTAATCACGAAGCATTATTCATGGGCTGATGGCCATCGTCCGGTCGGTTTCTCTCGAACTGGGCCTGCTTCTAATAAGCGCGACGACTACGGTTGCATCATGCGGCCCAAAAAGAGGATGGAGTCCGTAGGAATATCGTAGATGGCGTAGTAGAAGGGGCGATCGAAGCGCACGACGGGTGGCAGGGGAGAGCCAGACAAGGTGACAAGACCGCCGACAGCGGTCGCCGCAGCAGCTTCCGTGCCTTTCTCGTCGACGCTGACGAAGCTCTGGTGGTAGATCTCGTCGATATATAGGGATTTGAAGTCGATGCACGGCGGATAACCGGTGATGCCCTCGAAGTCGGCTTTGCAATCGTCGAACGCGTCGACCATGCCTAGTTCCTCGAAGATCTCCTTGAGTTGATATTTGAGCCCGGTCTCAAAACGAGGTAAGAAGACGCGCACCTCCCGGGTACTCATCTCTTGGACCAGTTCGTCAAAATCCGCCCTGTGAAATTGCCCTTCCCACCGTGTGAAATCGTCTTCCTCGTCGGCGGGCATCCAGGCCACCATCGACAGTTCCTCTCCCACGTAGGGTAGTGACACGGCCACGGTCTCATCACCCAGAAAATATCCGAAGCGGTCGGTCTGTCGCATCAACGGCACGTCGATCGTCGAATCGTCGAGCAGATGGAAGGGCCGGGGCTTGGTGTCGTCTTTGTCGAAGGAGTTTTCCCAGTCGGCATCGAAGTAAATGGCGTTGACCAGGATGAATCGAGTCACCTCGTCGAGACTATTCTTGGGCAAAAGCTCTTGGATTCGATCGTAGGTGGCCTCTTCGACCCACTGGTTGATCTCCTGGCGCACCTCCTCATAGTCCCGCGCAAAATTCACCGCCCGCATATCGGAGCCGTAGCGCTCGGCCAAAACGTCGAGATAATGCTGGACGAAGTCCAGACTATCATCGCCCCAGGCCTGATTGACCACCGCTAGCCGCGGGGAATTCTCATCGGTACCCACGTCGGATCGCGACATCAACTCCAGGTCCAATTTGTTGAACGCCGAATGGAGGTCGTCGTCCTCAAGCCCGAAGCGAAGCGCCCGGGCCATCTGCACTTTTGTATCTCTTCGGGCTCCGGCAAGGGGTGATTCATCTCCGTTGGTCGAAGGGCCAGAGCAGCAGGGCGAAACCTGACAATTAGCAAGACCGAAGCTGTGGCAGCGCCACCGCAAGGGAGTTGCCACACAGTCAGATTTGGTCTGCTGCTTCGCAACCAAGAACCGACGGGGGTGGCTCACCCCTGCTCCGGCATAGAGCATGGCCAGGGCACTGGAAATGGAATGCGGTGAAATGAAGACGTTTTCGTCGTCGTCCTCGGTTCGGCGAATCTGGTCGAAGACTGAAAAGGCAAAGTCCCGATTATTCGTCGTAAATTGGGTGAATATCGCTTCGTCAACGTCGGGGTTTTCG
>SKPJ01000553.1 GCA_007119595.1 Myxococcales bacterium | reverse complement strand
GACATCAACACTGGCGTGGCATCCGGATAGACCCAGCGGTTTTTCTGGCGATCGCAGCGTCGTTGGTTTCGCCCCACCACCACCGGAAAGCGCATGACGCGCTCGCCTTCCATCCATACTTCGGCGTGAAAATCGGGGATATTGACCATGATAAAATGCTCGTCATCCTCGATATGACTTTCTCTCCATCGCTTCAGAGTGAGCTCCATTTGCTCCAGGCGATCTTGGGCGGAAGTGTTGAGGCTGCGCCAAAATCCAGGGGTTGGCTCGCCGTCGGGCTCGAATTGGTGGGTCTTTTGATAGGCCCGAACCGCCTCCATAAGCGATTCATCGGCGACGCGAGAGTCGAAGTCCTGCTGTGGCTCATCGGGTCGTGCTGAATATCCCTCGGCATCGAGTCGATCCCGCAGCGCTTCCACTCGATCGGAGGCATCTCCCTTCTCCAAGTCGAAGGGGCGAACCCGACTCCACCCCCCGCGCTCGACGAATTCGCGATATCGGTCGGTGGCCTCGAACAAGGCTCGGTACTGCGGATGGGATGGCTCCAGGTCTCGAAGTACTCCGGCCACATCGTCGGTCGCTGCGTTGGACAAGTCCCGAAGCGTCTTCTGCATTCGACCCCAGATCACCTCCGCCGTTCCGCCGGCTTGACGTATCGTTGACCAGTCCACGCGCTTTAAATTCGAATGGCGCATCTTGCGGGCATAGCGAAGAGCCGCGTCGGCAATCCAAAGCTCCAACTCTGCGATCAGTCGCGCCCGGTCCCGGTAGTGTTTTGCCTCCCGCCGATTGTAGTCATAAAAGCGCTCCAACTCCGGAAACTCCGTCTCCGAGGCATCGACGGTACTGACCGCGTCGACGATCAATTCCCAGCTCCTCTCCTCTCCTCGCGAATCGACCTCTTCGGCGACCAGCGAGACCAGGGCCTCCACCTCGTCGACATTGGGGCGAAAACCATTGTCCACGGGCACCGGGGGATCCATCTGTTGGAGTCGTCGATTCAATGCCTCGATTTCGCGTTCGTGAAAGGTCTCGACCTCAATGCCGTGGCGCCAGGCATCATCGAGAATCGCCAGCACCTGCTCTCCCCGCTCATTGAGCCCTGCTTCATCGACAAACGACACGGGTACGTCGGATTCCACGTATTCCCGCTGAAATACAGTGGAATAGCGAAGACCATCATCGACGCGATCTCGAAATGGACGCTCTGCCTGCGCCGTGACCCGTTCTTCGACGGCACGGCGTAACGCCTTTGCGCGGGCGGCCTCCACCATCACCTCGTCGATCGTGGGAAGATGAGACTCCACGAGCATCCGCGACCGCTCCACCGGTGGAGGCACTTCGTCGAGCTCACCGGGATCACCGCACGCCAAAAAGGCCACGAGCACCGCGATCGCAATCGCCCCATGACTTCGCCCCCCCGAATCATTGCCATGATGATTCGCTCTCAACTTGTCGACCCTGATCCAAACCTCTACGTTAATCGCATTTCGTGTCCACCATCGTAGCACTGGCTTTGGTGATTGCGAAAATATTTTGCATTCTCCCTCCCCTCGATCTGGAGAAATTCATGTCCGACTTATTTCTCTCCCCCAACAGCAGCCTTGTCATCATCGATATCCAGGAGCGGCTTCTGGGCTCGATGCCCGACGACCAGGTAGAGCGCTGCCTCCATGCCACGCGCACTCTGGTGGAATTGGCTGCCGAAGTGGAAGCCCGCATCGTCTATACCGAGCAATATCCCAAGGGATTGGGATCCACCGAACCCAGTGTCCTCGAGGTCCTTCAGCGATGTGGCGGCGAACGCGTCGAAAAGGTCTCCTTCGACGCCTGTTCTGCCCCGGGATTTCAAAAATATCTGATCGAATTACCCAAACGGATCGTCGTCTGCGGAATGGAGACTCATATCTGCGTTCAATCCACGGTGCGCGAACTCATCGCCCGCCGTCACGACGTCATCGTGCCCTTTGACGCCACCGTGAGCAGGGAGCAGGAATACCACCAAAACGGCCTGGACATGATGGAGCGCGCCGGCGCCACCATCACCAATTACGAAACCCTGGTCTTCGACGCCCTGCGCACCTCCAAGCATCCGTCATTTAAGAAGTTCTCGAAGATGGTGAAGTGACGCGCCCACCGATCCACTGCTGCCACCACCGAGCGTACGACGGCCATGCCAGGGGCGCGACCTGTTGCATGGTGCGGGCTCTCAACGCCGTAGATTCGCCGCGATCGAGACCATCGATCCACCCCAGAGCCCGACACCACCCGTCGACGTCACCATCACCGATGAGCTGTCGCGTCGGTCGGGCGAGCCATTTTTCCACCCCCGGCACCCCGGAAACCAACGGCACCGCTCCCACCGACGCCCCTTCCAAAAGCGATACCGGCAACCCCTCGTGACGTCCCTTAGCGCCCTTCTTCGACGGCACCACCAGAGCATCCCACCGGTGGAGATAGTGCCACTTCTCGAGACCGTATTTTGCCCCTACAAAATGCACTGTCTCACCGGCCATTGCCTCCCATCGCCCCCGTCGCGGCCCGGTCCCGACCACATCGAGCGTCACCGGCCGCTGGCTTTGCCGCAGCCGCTCGACGGCCCGCAATACCGTCTCCAATCCCTTGATCGGGACCAGACGACCCAAAAAGCCGACCCGCAATCGATCGCTGCCCCCCGGTTTGGGCAGCTTGGGCTCCACCGACATCGGCGACGGCGCATATCCCATCGGTGCCACCTCGATATCCTCGCTGCCACTCAACGCGACCAGCCGTTTTCGAAGCGGCTCCGTGGGCACGCTGGTCGCTCCTCGACAGACTCGCCGGGCGATGGCGCGCCCGATCACCTCCGGCAGCGCTCCCAACACGTGTACCCCTCCGGAGTGGCCGACCACCGCCGAGTCCAACTTCATCACCTCTGCAACCCAGCGAGCGATCAACCCTCCCGGGACCAACCAATGACCGATCACCGCGTCGTAAGAGCGGCGGCGACAGGCATCAAGTGCCGCTGCCACCATCACCGCCACGGCCGGAACGGCCAGCCACGCCCGCAGCGGATGCTCCGTCAGATTCTCCGGAGCTCCGGCACCGAAGAACAGGTGCTCCGCGCCGGGCCAGGCGTAGCGAATAAAACGCACCCGCAGCCCCGGCTGCACCTGTCGACTACAGGCCCCCGGGCCGTGCCAGCACAATACGTCGACCTCGGCGCCCCGATCGACGAGCGAGCGACACCAATGGCCCACGAAATGTCCCGCCAGATCCTCGCCGTGGCGCGGAAAACTACTCGCAATGACCAGCAGCCTGCGTCCCAATCTAGTTCCTATTTCTCTTCACAATTCATCGCTCGTCATCGTTTGGCCATCGACCCACCGCCGCAATGCTCCACGCAACAAGATTCCGGCGATCGGTCCCACCACGGCCCCGATCTTCAACCCCGAAATCTCGTCTCCATACACCGGGCGAACCACCGGCTGGGCGATTCGAGCACCGCGCATGGCCAATCGCAACAACATATCGTTTGGATAGCCGTAGCGGGGGTAGATATCTTCAAGGGGAAGCCGGTCGATCATCTCTGCCGATATCGCCGTATAGCCGCATTGCGAGTCACAGATCTCCATTCGCCCGGCGACGACACCGGTCATCCAGGCCAACCCTGCCGTTCCCAGCCGCCGCAGGGGAGGCATCTGTTGTGCCTCTGGATGAGCGAGGCGATTTCCCTTGCTGTAGTCGGCCCAGCCGCCGACCACCGGCGCCAGTACTCCCGGCAAATCATCGGGATCCATCTGTGCATCAGCCGCCATGACGGCCACCACGTCGGCGCCATCTTGAACGGCCCGGCGGTAGCCCTCACAGATCGCCCGTCCCACACCGTAATTAAATCCCAACCGCACCACATCGATACGATTATCGGTCTTGGCGCACTTGCGCGCCACGGCATGGGTATCATCCGGCGAGCCATCATCGACCACCACCACCTGGTCGACGAACTCGGGCATCCCCTCCAATGTCCTGGGCAACAGCCGTTGCTCACGGTACGCCGGTACCACCACCGCTACTTTGGCTCGTCTCCACATCTCGTTTCTTCGCCTCTTACAAATTATATGGAGCGTACAATCACCGGGTGACGAACCACTCTTCCGGATCGACGGGCCGACCCTGTCGGCGCAACTCGAAGTACAGCTTCGGCCCCTCCAGACTTCCGCTTTGTCCCGACGCACCGATCACCTGGCGGGCATCGATCTCATCTCCCACCTCCACATCAAAGCTGTCCAGATGGGCATAGATGGTGTGATATTCATCTCCGTGATCGACGATGATGAACTTACCATAGCCCGGAAGTCGGCCGGCTTCGGCGACCTTGCCGGCGGCCACACTGCGCACGGAAGTGCCCACGTCGATCACATAGGTCACACCCGTATGGCGCACCTCGGTGAAGGAATCCTCGCGTTGGCGGGGGCCGAAGGGATGGGCGATGGCAGCGCTCACCGGTGGGATAAGGGCTCCCTTCCGGCGGTGAAAATCCTCGTCGGCCGGAATCGCCTGTATCTTGCTCAGCTCCCGGGAAAGTGCTTCCGCCAACTCCCGACGTTCCCGGTCAATATCCTCCCGCGCATCGCCATTGGCCGCCAGCTCGACGATCCACTCCCGCTCCGCCTGCGCTGCCCGGTATCCACCGAGCAATTGCGCTCGTTGCACGTGGAGTTCCGCACTGCGCACCAGGAGTGCGTCGGCATGTTCGATCCCCTCGAATACCTGTGCCAGTAGATGAACTCGGTCGACCCACTCCTCAGTGGCTGGAATTCCGCTTGTTTCGATGGCCCGATGAAGGGCCTTTGTTTCCCTGGGACCTTCCGACCACTGGACTCGATCGGCACGACGCATCGCAGCGTCCCACTGCACGACGTCGAGCGCCACATCGCGGCGCAACTCACGGATCACCCGCTGGGCTGTGTCCGCATCGTTGAGTGTGGTCATCACGTGTTCGTCCAGCTCCGCCGATTGGCGCTCCATCACCGCTGCTTGTTGCGAGGCCTGCTCCGCCGATCTCTCCAATGCATCGATCGCCTCAAACCAGCCCCCCTCCACGGCGCCGGCAGCCGTCGCCGTGGTCAACACCATCGCCCCGACCATCAATGTGGACACCACTCGCCGCTTCACAGTCTCTTCCTTTCCCAGTCCAATAAACTCTTCGACCTCTCCGAGCCACCGCCGCGTTTCGGTCGGCCACACACCCAGCCTACGGCAGTTCCCAACGCCGACCCAACAGGCACCATGACCACAGCCCACAGCGCCGCACGCTGTGCCGGCAACGCCCCCACACCGACCAGATCAACGACAACTCCATCCAATACCAACGACCAGGGCAAAAAGGCCAGTCCACCCAACGCACCGGCCGCCGTTCCCAATATCACTCCTCGCAACAACGTAGAACGCCGCAGCACTGCCGGCGAAGCTCCAAAGACCTCCAACAGATGATTTTCATCCCCTTCTCGCTCCTGCAGCCGGTACAAAAACGTCGCCAATCCAATCAGCGCGCTCAACAATAGAATGACTACCATCACTCCGAAACCGACGATCACCGCGCGGGCTCCATCCATCCAGGCCAGGGCCTGCGGTTTGGGAGCATCGACGGCGAGAACACGAGAGCGCACCTCCAATGCCTCCAATCGAGCCAGCAACTCCACCTGGCCCGGCCTCCATATCCGTGGCCGAACCACCAGCCCCGTGGGCATCATCGCCGGCTTCACGCCCCACTCCGCGGCGTCGTCTTCACCGAGATGATCTTGTAGACGACTCAAAATCTCTTCCGGCTCATCGACTCGAACCGAATCGACCTCCGACCATCCCTCGATTTCTTCTCGCACAGCCGCCCGGTATTCATCACCAACCTGGGGCTCCAGATACACCACCGGAAGAAACTGCTCCCACCATCCCTCGGCGGCGCTCTGCAGTTGCACCGCCGAAGTCATTGCAACCATGATGAACCACAGCGCCGCCGCAAGGGCAAAAACCACCCCCAGCGTAGTCCCTCGAAAATCAGCCAAGGCCGAAAGCGGAGATCTCAACATCGCTCGACCTCACCTGTATTATGCACTGCTCCTTCCTTGAGCCGCCACAAACTCGATCCGGAGCGCCGATGGATCGGCCGACGCCCGAAGACGACGATCGTACTGCCCTGTTTTTGCGTTTGCTCCAGCCAGGTCAGCGCGATGCCCCGCACCGCCGGCTCCAGACGCTCGTGAATGCCATCGATCACCACCACCGAGGGAGCTCCCACGGTGGCCCGCGCCAAACAGACCAATGCTCGATGCTGCGCACATAATTCGGCGACACGGCGATCGCGCTGCGGCATGATGCCCAAAAAGCCGAGTGCTTCCTCGGCGGCTTCCACCGCCTCCCCGGCGGCTCCACGAACCACCATGGGCAATACCACATTCTCCACCGCCGTGCGCTGCTCCAATAGCATCGGCTGTTGGGTACAACTGCCTATTTCTCGGCGAATCTCTGCCAGTCCACGCCGGCCGAGTCGCTCCATATTGCGTCCTGCGATCACAAGTCGCCCCGTCTTCGGTCGCCGTCGAAGGGTCATCACGTCGAATAGCGCGCTCTTCCCCGATCCTGCAGCACCGATGATCTCGTGCCACTTCCCCTTTTCGAGTTGTATCGATAGATCCCTGAGTACCGGAGGACTTCCGGCATGGGAGACAATTGTGACGTCGAACAACGCGATCATAGTCGCCTATCGGTTTGCCGCCAGGCTCTCCTCCACCAGCTCTGTCAGCGATAGATCTTCCTCCGGCTCCGCGCATCCCCTCCAGGCCTTTACACCGGTTTCGGGCACATCGGATTGCACGGCTTTTTGCTGGGCTATGGCCTGAAATTGTCCGGTTTCGCCGGCATCGTCGTCGACTGGTTCGGCGGCGCTGTCTTCGTCGACGGTGCTCGTTTCCCCTTCAAAACTCAGCTCCATATCCGACGGAGGGCTCATGACGCTGGTTTCCGCTACATCCGACTCCTCCATCATCGTCTCCGACCCGCCGGCGGACTCCTTTTTCTCCTTCAGTCCGGCCAACTTGTCTTTGAGTTGACTCAATCCGACGTGTTCTTCCTGCGCCGGATCTTGAAACCCCTCATTTTTGGCTTCTTCTTCGAGGGCTTCGATGCCGTCGCGCTCCAATTCCACAGCCGCCTGGGGAACTCGATCTTGGCCGGGTTGAAAGCTCTCTGTCTTCTCCTCCACCGCCTCCTTGGGCTTTTCGATCGGGTCGAGGCCCACCATCTCATCGTATTTTCCGGCCAGCAGCTTTTTGAACAAACTGCGATGACTGGCCTTCATGATAGCCTTGATCTTTTTGTTTCGCGCCTTTCCTTCGAGCCCCTCGACCAACTCTGCATAGGCCGTGATTTTGGTGTCCAAAATCGCCCCCCCGTGAAAGAGCTGGGTCTCGATTTTATCGTCGTTTTGGCCGCGATCTTCGGTCTGAATATGGAACGTCTTACCCCGGTGTTCCACGTCGTTATTATAACCGATCAACATAGCCGAACTCCCAATTGAAAGGGTGGCGAAGCGTCTGTGGTCCCGATTTTGCCCCGCGATCATGCATCGTAGTTTGCCTTCCAGCCCCGATTCTCGCAACCACCCTCATGACTCACTGATTGCGTCTTCGCACACCGCCTGTGAATTATCGCGCTCTGCACCGCATTGCTCTGCGATAATATCGTCCTCCTCCCACAGGCCTGTGCACTCGATTTCTCCGAGACAAATGTAAAATTTGCGTGTCTCGTCGTAGCATTGGGGAGCATTTTGCGCCACCGCTTGATTCGGCTCGACACACAGTTGCATACAGGCATCGAAATCGGCGCTTCCAAAGGGTCCCACCGCCGCTTCGTCGGAGTCCGTTCCAAACTCCTGTTCCGCCTGCTCGACGCACTCGGTCTGCCAGGTACAGATATCTCGACAATCACCGTCGACGTCGGCGTCGGCGAATTCATCGCTGCTGCATCCCATCAGCGCCAGCGCCGTGACAACAGATACCAGAAGAGACTGCATCATTTGCTTCATTTCAACACCTTGCATCCTTGGGAAACCTTCGTCGAAAACGACAAACCGGGCCACAATGGCCCTGCTGTTATCTCGGCAAAGTGCAATCCCGGTCAAGGGACGTGCCGACGAACGGTGTGAGGAATTGTCCGGACCGAACCCGGATTCCCCAGTCGGTTGTGTTCAACTCCATTTCTTGCGACATTTTCCACCGACCATACCTCGCTCTACATCCCACTTTACGGGCCGCGGCGATCAACAGTACTTGGAGTAATCTTGATGACCGAAACGGCTTCAGCACCGATCGGAATCTTCGACAGCGGCGTTGGTGGCCTAACGGTCATGAACGCCATCATTGATCGGCTACCCCACGAAAATCTGATCTATCTCGGTGATACGGCGCGCGTCCCCTACGGAAACCGCGGCGCGGAAACGATTCGACGCTACGCTCTGAACGCCGCTTCGCTGCTCTCTACCCACCAGATCAAAGCTCTGGTGGTGGCCTGCAATACGGCCTCGGCCTTCGCACTCGACGTTTTACGCCAACAATTGTCGATTCCGGTCTTTGGCGTGATTCAACCAGTCGCCAGACGTGCCGCCGATTACAGCGAGACCGGTGAAATCGCGGTCCTCGGCACGCGAGGGACGATTCGCAGCAATGCCTATCAACGCGAATTGTTGAATCTTCAGCCCGACCTCAACGTCCATCCCATTGCGTGCCCGCTGCTGGTGCCATTGGCCGAGGAAGGATGGCTTAGCGGTAGCGTCACCGACCAGGTGCTGGCACGCTATCTCCAACCACTATCCTCCACAGAGGTCGATACTGTGATCTTGGGTTGTACACATTATCCGATTTTGCGCGACGCCATCACCGGAGTCGCCGATGGTCTGGCAACACCGAAGACGACGCTCCTGGATTCGGCAAAGGCCACCGCCGATGCCGTCGCCGACTCTCTTGCTGAGACAGACCTTCTGCGAGATGATGACGAGCCGGTTGGCAGCCATCGATTTCTCTTGACCGACGTACCCGACGGATTCGTCGATACCGCGGAGCTCTTCTTCGGTCGCACACTCGACGGTCCCTGCGAGCACGTCGATATCACGGACACCACCCCATTGGCGTCCCCAACGACCTCGAGCTGACACCATGCGACTGCCACACCTATTGATCGCCTTGTGCACCGCCGTTGCTGCGCTGTGTCTATTTGTCGGACCCGTGTCAGCACAGGTCGTCGTGGGCCTGCACATCGACTACGAGGGCGACATGGGACCGGCCGTCCAGGGCGAGATCGAGGATGAGTTGGTCGATATCTTCGAGACTTCCCGTCTCTATCACTGGCTGCCTCCCGAACAGGGAGTGCATCGATTGGACCGGGAGCTACAGGACTGCCGCGACGAGACGTGTCTGCGCGACATTGGCCAACAGTTGGGCGCCCGCGTCGGCCTCGTCATCGCATTTGAGGAGGAGAGTCATATCTACGACTGGACCGTCGATTTTTATGACCTGTTGAGTGGCGATTTGCTAATCACCGACGAGGGTAGCTGCGAGCTCTGCGGCCGAGCCGAGATCGTAGAGCAATTTCGATCCACCATCGTCTCAAATCTGGTCATCTTGGACGTCACCGATGATGAGCCCCAGGACCTGGAAGAATCACCGGATATCGAAAGCACTCGTGTACGGATCACGACCCTGCCGGACGATACCCGCATCTTCATCGACGATCAGCTCTCCGGAGAGGGAGAAACCGTCGTCGAACTGAGCGAGGGACGTTACGAAGTGCGCTTTTCCCACGAAGCTCATCCCGCCACGCGTAAAACGCTGATCATCGATGACGAGTCGGCGCCAGAACTCGTACTGCGAGTCCACCTCGAATCCACCGACGGCACTCCGGCCCAGGCCATCGATCGCCACCACCAGCAGGGCGTCGTCGATCGCATGGGCACCGGCCGAAAAATCACCGGCTGGTCCGCCATCGGCGCCGGATTCGCACTCGGCGCCACCTCCGCCATACTCGCTTCCCGGCATGGCCAGCCCAACTGCGCCGATGATGTAGCGCTGCACAACTGCCCGGAGGTCTACAATACGTCCACCGCGGCCACCACCACTTCCATCTTCGCCGGTCTGAGCCTTGCCACCGGTGTGTTCCTGATCGCATGGCCCCGGCTTTCAGGCGCCGAGACTGCTGCCCCCATGGAGGCCGGGCTCAATATCACTCCCGAGATAAATCGCCGATTCTCAGGCATCACCCTTCGCGGTCGGTTTTAAATCCCCTTACAGATGTCGAATTCTACTGGCCGTCGTCGGCGCTGATTTCCTCAAATTGCACTTCCCAATCTTCGTCGACCCACATGACGTGGCGGTCCGGGATTTTGATCCATTCTTCATCGGTGACGCGATTGGCCACCAGAAGTGCGCGGAAGCGGTCGTGCTTGATTTTCTTTGGTTTGTGTCCTGCAAAAAGTGGTGCTTCTTTCGGTTCGTCGATTCCCTCGACGAGCCGATAGTGCAGCGGTTCCTCGATGCAACTGGCCACGATGCAGCGATCCGTGACCGCCAGCGCCTGCAGCGATCCCATTCCATCGTTTCCACAGTCGTGGCTCAACTTCTCGAGTTGCACCATGGTCTCGCTCATCTTCTGCGCATATAGGTGGGGCCACTTTGCCTTTGGCGTAGTGGATAATTGAGACTCCACTTTTGTATAGAAAACGTGGAATACCAACTCCGCCAGCGTCGTACCCTCGATATTGCGTCCCACGTGATCTGGTACGGCGGCACGCAACGTCTCGTAGACCGCTTCGAATCCCTCG
>SKPJ01000147.1 GCA_007119595.1 Myxococcales bacterium | reverse complement strand
TATCTTCGCCATCGAG
This sequence comes from Myxococcales bacterium, assembly GCA_007119595.1. GTDB lineage: Bacteria > Myxococcota_A > Bradymonadia > Bradymonadales > Bradymonadaceae > SLJM01. The sequence continues at coordinate 2,856 of SKPJ01000147.1, read as the reverse complement.
GACGTCACCGGACGCACCGATACCGAAGCATCAGCCTCTGCTTCCCTTCCGTAACGACCGATACGAAGACGATTCTATTATCCCAACACATCACCGTGAAGTGTCACGCTGACCGGGCAATGGTCAGATCCCATCACGTCGTGATGAATATCGGCATCGACGAAAAACTCCATCGCCCCCGGCGACGCGAGAATATAGTCGATGCGCCAACCCACATTGCGCTCCCGACAATTTCCCCGATAGGTCCACCAACTATAGCGCTCCGGCTGTTGACAGACGTGGCGAAACGTATCGCTCCAGCCAGCATCGAACCACTCCTGTAGCGCTTCGCGTTCCTCCGGTCGAAATCCGCTGGTCTTCGTATTTGCCTTCGGTCGCGCCAGATCGATGGGCTTATGAGCCGTATTGAAATCCCCCATCACAAGCAGTGGATCCCCGCGTTCAACGGCGGGCTGCAGCAATTCGCGAAGATGCTCGTAGAAGTCGAGTTTATAGGGAATCCGGCTCAAATCCCGATTTGTCCCGCTTCCGTTGGGAAAATAGACATTGGCGATCTGAAGAGCGCCAAACCGGGCGAACTGAACTCGCCCTTCCACGTCGAAGCGCTCCACCTCCACGGTTGTTTGTACCTCGTCGGGCTCGAGCTTCGAGAAGAGTCCCACACCGCTATAGCCCTTTTTAGAGCGAGCCGGAAAAAAGTGAGTATAAAACCCGTCCGGTTCGGCGACCTTTTTTGGCAATTGGTCCCGGAGGGCGCGTATTTCCTGGACTCCGACGATGTCGGCGCCCGAGCCGTGCAACCACTCGCAGAACCCCTTGCGAGTAGCTGCACGCAAACCGTTCACGTTCCAGGCGTAGACATCGAGCGTTTCGTTGTCTTCAGTCATATCTCACCGCGGCATATCGGTATGAAGTTCCTGCTACCATCTACCCAGTGGAACTATCGCCGATGACCGCAGTGGTCAATCCCGACACTCTGCCAACGCTACTACAACAGCTCGGCAGCTCCCGGGGGCAACTCGAGCACGAATACACCGAGGCACATCTCGTCATAAGTGCCATCACCCCAATACACGTCCTGCGGTGTACGGCCCGGAGCCTGATTGCTCGCCGAATTGTCGTACACACAGGTCATTGTGACCTGCGACGGACTGGCCAATTCGATCGGCTCTTCGTACATATAAAACCCCTGCCAATCGAAATCCCATCGGGGGACGTCTATCAGGCATACGTCACCATCTCCCGTCTCGGCGGAGATTCGGATTTCAGTGCCCAACATATGCATATGTGGGAATACGCCGTGAACCGTGACATCAATCGGCAATTGTGGAGCTTCCACTACGACCTCGGCTTCCGGATCGCCGGCTTCGATGAACAGATCCGTGCCAGGCAGCGGTACAATCGCCAACTCCACCGGCTCCGGGTACTCCTCTTCATCCACGAAGTACAGATCCACCTCGGTCCGGTCCGTTCCCTCCGGATCGTTGACGATATTGTAGTGCATCTGAACGACGACTTTGGCTCCTTCTTCCAGGCGAATGCCATGGCCATCTGCAAATGGCGTCGGAACTTCCCCAGGCGCCCAGGCCGATAGCCACAACGCATCGGAGACACGAGGACCGCCGAAACATTCGTAGCCCGGCCGATCATCTTCGTTTTCCAATACTTCCAATTCGTCGACCGACGACTCGGGGGCGATATAGGCGATCATATGATGGACGACCTCCGCATTATCCGGACGGGTATGGATAAGATTGACGAATTTATCCTCGTCGATGTCAGGATCCACCGCAAAACAGCGGTAGTCGTCGATTTCATCATCGCCAGGGGGTTGCGGCTTGTAATCAAAGCCCCAGTCCAACACCCGATCTGCTTCACCGTCGATATCCACTGAAGTGGGCTCCAGTGCACCCGCATCTTCACCGGGTTCCCCTTCCGGATAACCGGCGTCCATCCACTCCTCGAATATTTCTACCTCTGCTGTACTAATGCCGCGATGGTCCTTGAAGTCAGCGCATTCGTCATCGGGCGGCCAGGGTGGCATCGTCCCTTCGACCATGGTTATATGGGAGGCTGGTGCAAAGGTTTTGACGTCTTCGTATGTCTGTAAGGGAAAGGGGGCTATATCGTCCGGTATATGACAACTGGTGCAGTTGGCCCGCATCATCGGCTCGATATCGTCGTAATAGGTCGGACCCTCATAATCGTCCCCCGTATCATCGCCGACATCATCTGGTGCTTCGCCGTTTTCATCGTCATCGGCATCGCTCCCAACGTCAGAGCCCGCATCGATCTCATCCGTGGTTTCGTCATTCGAACCCGTATCGATCTCTCCATTATTTTCCGCTTCGCTTTCGCCATTCACGGAATCGTCATCACTGCAGGCGGAGACAGCCGTCGATAGTCCGACGACCAGCAATATTGTCATTAGTTTTCTCATTTCACTCACTTGGATTGAATTATTGTCCACTGAGGCGCACATCAAAGCCCGACGCGACTCGTCCCATCGGCGTCCAGCTCGGGAATCGCGTTCAATTGCTCATATATAGCGAAAAGGCTGGAAAAAGAAAATATCGACCGGCTCCATAGCTACCATCTGCATCCGAACTGCAAGGCTACAAATAACCCACAAAAAACGCGGGGCGTCGTTGTTGCGCGGGCAGCTTGCCGGCACACTACCGGAGCGCGGGCAGCTTGCCGGCATACTCGACTTTGCGACTGATCAGGGTTCACGTCGGGTGTGATTCACCCCCGTCGGTTCTCGGTTGCGAAGCAGCAGACCGAATCTGACGGTGTCGCGACTCCCTGGCGGTGGCGCTGCCACAGCTGCGGTCGTGCTCCTTGTCAGGTTTCGCC
>SKPJ01000106.1 GCA_007119595.1 Myxococcales bacterium | reverse complement strand
GTAAAGAACAAAATAAGAACCCGAACCAGGACCCCAGTCAGGAACCGAACCAGGACTCCAATCAAGGCAAGGATAAGGTTTCACTCTGCGAAACACCTCAGTTGTGTGCAGCAGTGGGCGAGCTCGACATGAGGGGCTTGAGTTCTTTGTTCTGTTTCACTTCGCACAATATTTCGAATACAAAGTCAAAAAGATGGAACTCGTGAGCAGTAACCCGGCGCATTCCACGTCGTCGCCGAGTAGCCAGATGCGAGAGCTCCTGCCTACCTGCCGTAGGTGTAAGCAATCGGATACTTCCGTTGGATGATAGTTGAATAAAATGGAGAAGCCTAAATGAAAATCGATAGTAGTAGTCGTAGTCTTCACTTGATTGTTTCACTGGTATCATTCGGCTTGATCGCCTTGCTCGCCGGACCGGCGCTGGCCGAAGTGCCGGTGAGTATTACCCAGCAGGGAAGATTATTGGACAACGGAGAGCCGCTGACCGGATCCCAGGAGCTGGAGTTTGAACTCTATGATGAGGAGTCGGGAGGCGCAGTGCTGTGGAGTGATTCCGTCAATGCCGATCTCGATGAAAACGGAGTATACACCGTAACCCTTGGTACTGACGCCAATCCAATCGACGCTGAGATCTTGCAAGATGGAGAGGTTTATCTCGAACTCGAGATAGACGGTAATGTGTTTGCCGATCGGTTACGACTGACGTCAGTGCCGTTTGCTACGTTGGCGGGTACCGCCGCGGTGGCACAATCGGTGGTCGATGGCGGCGTGACATCAAACGCGCTTGAACCGGGCGCCGTCACCGCTGATGCACTGGCGCCCAGTGCCGTTACCGACGATGCCGTGGAGAGTCTCGACTGGGAGAAACTTACCGGGATTCCCTCGGAGGTCTTCGAGGGCAGTGATACGCTTGCCGCGCTCAGTTGCAATCCCGATGATTTGGTCGTGTACGATGGCTCGGATTGGATTTGCGCGGAGAGTATCGACTGGGAACAGTTGACCGGGATTCCCTCGGAGGTCTTCGAGGGCGGTGATACTCTCGCGGAGCTGAGCTGCAGTTCCGATGACCTCGTCGTGTACGATGGTTCGGATTGGGATTGTGCATCCGGATACCTTAGAGGCGATAGCAGTGTGAGCATCAGCGGCAATGCTCATCTGACGGGGCATCTACTGATTGATTCGAACGACTCGTCCAATTACGCCAATCTGTATTTTCGGGGTACATCTGGCGGTGACGACGGAAGCCCACGCTTGTATCATGGCGATGCTGAAGAGACATTCTTTCTGCAAGGTGCTGATACACTCTGGTTGGGCCGATCCAACGAACCGATGGATTTAATTGCCCGAGGAAATATCGAAACCGATGGATACCTTCATGTAAACCCTAATGGCGAGGCACTCAATTCATCCATACGGTTTAGCCCTGTGTCTAATCGGACGTTCACCTACAATGACTCCAATGACTTCTCTCGAGTGAACCACGACCTAAGCGTCCAGGGTGATCTCACTGTTGTGGGTTCTAAGTCTTTTGTTCAGCCTCACCCCCAGAATCCCAGCAAGCAGATCAACTATATCGCTCAGGAAAGTGGTGAAGCTGGAGTGTATTGGCGGGGAAGCGCAGAGACCAATGATGGGAAGGCCGTCATCGACCTTCCCGACCATTTTTCGATGGTTACCTCGGAGAGCGAAGAACTGACAGCGACCGTAACTCCAAGACAACAGTGGGCTCCCTTGTATGTGGTGTCTGCGGATCCAAACCAGCTTGTGGTCGGACTCGACGAATCTTATTCCGCTGGTGACGTTGAGTTCGACTTCCACATCCAGGGAGTCCGCGCTGGATACGAAAAGCACGATCCTATCGAGGCCAATTTTTTGTTCACAACCGAAGGAATGGAGTCGCTTGAGCAATTTGCAGAGGAGATGAGAAGGCAACCTCACATCCAAGAGCTTCTGATCCAAAATGGTATCCTCAACCCCGATGGCTCGGTCAATGAGCGCACGGTGGAAGAGATGGGTTGGTGACCGAAGTGCACCCCGTTTTCGTGGCGTGATTATAATAAGCAATTCGGCGCGGACGCTTGTTATTTGAATCTCCGATCACGGGGTGCACCATTCGCCATTTCGCATCCACTTCTGCTTTTGAGCGCAGGTCGATCCCTTTCAAACTTCGCCGCTATTCGGTCCGATCGTCGATCCGTTGCGAGGCGAGGACAGCTATACGCTCCGAAATTTAACTAAAATGCGGCACCGGCGAGATGATAGCGCCAGATTTCGGGTTGATCCGAGCGCAGTCGTCGCATCGCTACTTCAAGCGAGGAGCGAACGGAAGATGGTGCTATCAGACGTCGAGACGTACGTTTCATTTAAATTTCGGGGCGTTTAGTCGAATGACGGCGGAGAACCTCCAGCCGTCAGCTATACACAACAAAGCCGACGCTTCTAGATGGAAGCCAGTTCTACCCTCAAATGGTGACGGTCAACCATCGTCAGCAGTGGGTGTGCTTGCAGTGTGGGGAATCACTGGTCCATTCTATCTGCCACAACCGTCGCGCAGGCATAGGACCGCGCGAGCTGAAAATTCTGTGTCCACGAGGTCCGAGATGTACCCGAAATTACGAGTTCTCGCGGTGGCGTTGGTCGCCACCGGAGTACTCCTGTTGATGATCGGCTGTGGTTCGACTGCTTCGTCGACGATGGACGACTACTCCGGTCCCAGGATCGCAACGGAGTCGGTAGCCGCCGATAGTAGTGACCCCAGAGGCGGCGCTTCCTACGCATCGCGCACACGAAGTGTGCCGTCGGAGGCCGACGCTGCCCCGTCCCCGCAGGCGAATCTACCGGACGCCGATGACGAGCCCACTCCGCGGGGACAACAATTGATCTATACCGGC
>SKPJ01000469.1 GCA_007119595.1 Myxococcales bacterium | reverse complement strand
TCGAAATGGCCCTCAAAGGTGGAACCGTCATTGGGAATGACAATATCGTCGTCCTCTTCGTAGTCGAGGTCGGCTTCCAATCGGAAATGGGCCTCGAGATGGTCGGTATCATCTCCGATGAGGGTGAGTTGCTCTTCGTTGCAGATGAGGTAGGGATCGTCGGCCTCTCCAACGCCACCTCCGAATTCCTCGGTCAAGTCGGGGTCGCAGAAGTCGCAGTCCTCGTCGTCCGGGATGCACTCTTCGCCGCATTGCTCGAAGCCGTCGTCGCAGACAAAGTCGCATTCCCCGTCGGTGCAGATGGGCGTGGAGTCAGCCGGAGCATCGTCGCAGACCCTTTCGCATTCACCGCAATTGTCGACGTCATCTTCAAAGTCCTCGTCGGACCGGCACTCGCCTTCGCAGGGCTGGTGATCTTCGCTGCACTCAAATGTGCATCCCCCGTCGGTGCAGATCGGATCAGCGCCATCGGGCCCGTCGTCGCAGACATTGCCGCATTCGCCACAATTGTTGATGTCCTCTTCGAAGTCCTCGTCGGCCCAGCACTCATTCTCGCACTCTTGAAAATTGTCATTGCACTCGAAGCTGCATCCGCCGTCGAAGCAACTGGGACTGGCGTTATCGGGCAGATCGTCGTCGTCGCAGACATTGCCGCATTCGCCGCAATTTTCTACGTCGTCGTCGAACTCCTCTTCTGCCCAACACTGACCCTCGCAGGGCTCGAAGTCGCTGTTGCATTCGTAGGTACACGCACCCGCCTCACATAATGCCTGGGAGTTTGCGGGATTATCGTCGCAGGGATCTCCGCAGTCGCCGCAATGGTCGATGCTGGTGTTGGTATTGACGCAGGCGCCACTGCATTCGGTCTCATCGCCACTGCAGTCGGCCTCGCAGGCCCCCGCGGAGCAGACCAATCCGTTTTCACAATCTTCGTCGCATTCGCCGCAATGGTCGGGGTTGGAGTTTGTGTCGACGCATTGCTCGCCGCATTTTTCGCGCTCGCCATCGCAGGTGAAGTCGCAAGCCCCCTCTTCGCAGATGGGAGCCGCATTCGCCGGCGGTTCGCACGCTTCGTCGCACTCGCCGCAGTGCTCGGTGTCGGAGTCGGTGTCGACGCATTGGTCGCCGCATTTTTCGTGCTCGTCGTCGCAGTTAAAGTCACAACCGCCCTCCACGCACATCGGGGTGCCATGTGCGGGAGCCGAACACGGCTCGTCACACTCGCCGCAGTGCTCGGGGTTGGAGTCGGTATCGACGCATTCGTCGCCGCATAGAATTTCGCCTTCGTCACATTCTGTTCCCGTATCGTCGGGGCCGGTATCAACCGGCCCGGTGTCGTCGGGCCCGGTATCCGCTGGTCCTGTATCGTCGGGCTCGGTGTCGCTTGGCTCCACATCACCTGGATCGGTATCAGTGGGCCCGATGTCGAGGGGGCTCACGTCATCCGGTCCGACATCCTCCGGTGGTCCCGTATCTTGCAGATGATTCAGATCGTCGTCGGGGCCCACGCAATAGCCGTCGACGCACTCCGCATTTGCGCCACAGGCATCGGGGTCGCCCTCGTCACAGGCCACGGAGTCCAGTCCGCTGCTTTCATAGGAGCATCCGGCGACCAACAAAAAAGCCACAAATACACAGCTCAGCAGGGGACGGATAAAGACCTTTGGGTTTCGGCACGGGCTTGACATGGGGGGCACTCCATTCGGTTGATCAGTCGTCACCGGAGGTTCATACAGATTTGCAGTCTAACATACAGCGCTGTGTTGTGGAGCGCGTGCAGCCTTGCCCGCTATGAGAGCGCGTGCAGCCTTGTCCGCTATTGAGAGAGTGCGGGCAGGCCCGCCTAATGGGAGCGCGGGCAGCCTTGCCCGCTAATTACAACTCCTGCCATTGCAATACGGGTCGTTGCTCTCCATCGGGGGCCTCCGTGATCTCCCAGACTCCGTCGGTATCGTCGAAATTCCAGCCCTGGAAGGTGCCTTCATTCGAGAACTCACCGGTGGGATGACCCTCACCACCGTCGCTGTCGTCTTGCCCACTGGTTTCGGTGTCCCAATACGAATCGGAGACCGTCGCCGCACTATTGCCGTGTACTTCGCGCTCTCCTATCAGACCTCCGATATCGTCTTCCTCTCCCTCTACAGAGCCGCTGGAGTAGGCATTGGTGATGAAGCGATCGCCGCCTCCGCCTCCCTCGCGCCAGTGAAAGCCCACCAGCCCGCCGACGAGGCCGTCGCCGCCGGATACGTTACCCGTGGCGTAGACATCCATGATAAGGCCTCGGTTTTCGCCCACCAGACCACCGACGTATTCGCCGCCATCGGCCAGGATATCACCTGTGGCCGCAGATTGGTCGATCGTGGCGTCCTCGCCGACAAATCCCACGAGTCCCCCGATGTGGTCGTCGAAGCCGATGACGTCACCGGTGGCCTGGCTGTGGGTGATGGAGCCCTCGCTGCGTCCGGCGAGGCCGCCGGCCTCGACTCCGTCGGCGGTTATTTCGACAGATGCCGAGGAGTTTGAGATTTCTCCGCCATCGGCGTTGTATCCCACGAGTCCGCCGACTCTTTCATCTCCCGATACGGTACCGGCGGCGCTGGAATTGGAGATCAATCCACTGTTGCTTCCCGCCAGGGCCCCCACCATTTCTTCACCGTTTTCGATCGCCACATTGCTCAACGTCAGGTTGGAGACAATTCCGATGGCGCCGACGTTTCGGAACATGCCGAGTTCGTCGGAATTATCGTCAATACTCAGGTTGTCGATGGTATGGCCGTTGCCGTCGAAGTTGCCCTGGAAGGGATCGGTGGAGGTGGCGATGGGAGTGAAAGTTATGCCATCGAGATCGAGGTCGGCGCGCAATTCAAAATAGGCGTCGAGATGGTCGGTGTC
>SKPJ01000335.1 GCA_007119595.1 Myxococcales bacterium | reverse complement strand
GTCCTCGAGGAGCTGTTGGCACAACGACAGCCCGAGCCCCGTGCCATGGCCGGGGGGCTTGGTCGTAAAGAAGGGATCGAAGATGCGGGGGGCGACGTCTTCGGCAATTCCACCGCCGGTGTCGGAGATCTCAACGATCACCTGGCCCTCTTCGCTGGCGACGCGAATGGTGATGGTATTGTGCTCGGCGTCTCCCTCGTCGATGGCCTGCGCCGCATTGACCAACAGGTTGAGAAAGACCTGCGCCAGTTGTGACTCGCTCCCCTGTACGGCGGGTACGTCGCCGTAGTCGCGCACCAATTTGGCCCGGTGACGGATTTCGCCGGAGGCCATGCGAATCGCCGACTCCAATGCTCGCTTTATGTTCACCGGCTCGGTGGGCGACTTTTCGTAGCGAGCGAATTGCTGGAGTTGTTTGACGATATCCCGGATGCGCTCTCCGCCCATATGCGCTTCGTTGAGCGCCTCTTTGATATGGTGGAGGACTTTTTGGCTGCGCCCGGCCTGCTCCGTGGGCACCTCGCGGAAGAATTGATCGAGCTGGTCCAGAGCTTGGAGAGTATAATCCAGATTGGCGAGGACGAAGCTCAAAGGATTGTTGATCTCATGGCCGACGCCGGCGACGAGAGTGCCGATGGCGATGGCCCGATCCATTTGCATCATCTTCGCTTCCATGACCTTTCGCTCCGTGACGTCCCGCAGAACGGTCAGCACCGCCGGCTGATCTTCGTATTCGATGGGAGCGGAGACGACTTCCACGGTGCGCGGCTCTTCATAACAGTTACAGATTCGCATCTCGACGGGGCAGGTGTGAGCCTGGTGCGCATCGACGTCGGCGGTAATCGCCTTTGCGTCCTCGCGATCGTCTCGGTGAAAGAGGTAGAGGACGTCTCGACCCGGAATCCCATCAATGTCGTCGACACCGAGGAGCCGGGATAGCTCGGGGTTTCCGAAAACCACCTCCCCGTTGCGGTGGGCGACGATTCCCGCTGGAACGTGCTGGATGAGGGACTCCGCGAATTTGCGCTGTCTTTCGAGGGCACCCACGAGATTCTCGATCTCGGTGGCCATCTCGTCGAAAGCTCGTTGCACCGCCCCGAGCTCGTCGAATTGACGGGTACCGACCCGAGACTGGAGCTCTCCAGAGCGAAGGCTCTGGGCCGCCCGTTCCAGCTCATGCAGTGGAGCGACGATATTTCGACGCACAATCACGACACCGAGGATCAATAAAAATAGGTTGATCAGCGCGGCGCCGACCATCAACCACCACATGCGAGCGCGGACCCTGTGGGCCCCCTCGCGATAAGCCTTGACGACATCGTCGGAAAGCTCTGCGAGGCGAAGCCCATTGGCGACGACCACATCTTTGGCCTCCCGGCGCTCCTCCGCACTCGCCTCGTTGTCGACGAGAAGCTCCACGCCAGACTGCATCTCCGCCCACAGCCCATGGATCTCCTCACTCAACTCGGCCAGAGACGGCATGGGTATTGGTGGATTATTCGCATCTTGTCGGAGTTGCTCCACCCCCCGGTCGAATTCAGTTGCCGCCGCCTCCAGTTCATCGGCCAGCCAGCGCAACTCCGGCTCTTCCTGCTGCACCAGGGCGGCCATCTGTGTGGCCCGATAGCGCTGGCGCCCGAGTTCGTCGAATTTCTCCGGCAATCCACCGGTGTGCGACAAGAAAAGCCAGAAGACAAAGGTCGTCCCCGACGTAACGACGAAGGCCAGAGCCAACAAAAACGCGATCTTTCTGGTCAATGACGAAAAAAACAGCGGTTTTCGCCTTGTCTGACCCATAAATTTCATCCTCCTCCGCCGTCAGCTCCCGCAACGAGAGCGGGCTACATGATCGATCACCGGGCGATTGATTCGCTCCGGGGCAAACCCCAGCTTGTTGGCCAAAAAGGAGGAGCATTTGGCGAGTTTTTCCGGACAAATCGCTCCGTCTGTATCGCGACCGCGTACTCCCATATCTCACACTATATCCAGGAGAAACGACGCACTCACTCTTTTCCCGATAAAGACTCCTCTTGGGCTCTCGGTGGCTTGAGCAATTCTCGCGGATCGACCTGCAGTCCCCGGGCGATTTTGAACAACACACTCAGCGAGATATTGATCGCCTGGGTCTCAAAGCGAGCCAGATGGGTTCGATGAATATTTGCCCGGGCGCTCAATTGCTGTTGGGACAGGTTTTCGCGAGCCCGCAACCGCCGCACATTGAGGGCCACCCACTTGCGGGCCGGACAGTCACAATCCCGCTCGCCAAGATCGATCAGGCAACAATGACATTGTCCGGAGCTGCCGCAGCACTGGGGCGGTGTAAAGGAGGTGACATCGTCGAATCCTGTCGACGTAGCGTCGGCGCTATCCTCTGCGTTTTCATGATCCGGTTTTCCCTCGGAATCTTCGGTCAGATACATCGATATGCTCACTGCGGAGGCTTCGTTACTACTTACACGTCCGCTATTCTGCTGTTTATTCCCGATGGAAGAGTCGTTTTCCTTGTCATCATTAATACATCAGTGATCCAGGTGGGTCTGTAGACCACGGACTACAAAACCATTGATGCCCAAAATTCACGATCAAATCCGACATTCGTTGCTGGGCAATGCCGTGGCAGGATGTACCTTCTCCAGGTGAGCGCCGTTCGTCATTCCCGGATTACGGTCGGCTGAGGCTATATGAGAAGCGTTCGAACCTCCCGTGATTTCCGCAGTAGATCATCGAGAGTACCGATCTGGCGACGTTCGTCATCCAACCGCAAATGACGTAGTGCGGTCGATGGTGGAAGCCAGAGGTCAGATGAACCTGGAGCTTTGTTTATTGGGCCCGAATGGGTTTTATGGCAAACTGAGAATATGACTGAGATCGAGGTTGAAACATCGACCGTCATT
>SKPJ01000261.1 GCA_007119595.1 Myxococcales bacterium | reverse complement strand
TTTGTTGGGTTCGCGATCGCGATGTCCTGTCGATCGGCGCCACCGGTGGAGGACAAAGAGACTCGGGCCTTTTCACCGGAGAGCGTCGAGGAATCGGCCACCGTCGAGGGTCCGAAGAGAATCATTTTGGTTATCGGTGACGGCATGGGAATCCCCGTTTTGAGCGCCGCGAGTTATGTTGCGGGAAAACCACTGACGATGCTCGAGATGGCGCATTTTGGAATGATGGCGACCCACGAATACGAGTTTGTGACCACGGACTCGGCGGCGTCGGCGACGGCGATGGCCACCGGGGAGAAGACTCATTTCAATGGTGTGAGCGTTAGACCGGGTACAGATGCCGAGGAGGAGGTAGATACAGCACATCATCTACGGACGATCATCGAAGCTGCCAGGGAGGCGCAGTGGAAGACCGGGCTGGTGGCGACGACGCGGATCAATCACGCCACACCGGCGCCCTTTGCAGCCCATCGGCATCACCGCCGGCAGTACGAGGAGCTCGCCCTCGATATGAGTACATCGGGGGTCGATGTAATGCTCGGTGCGGGGAGCGATTTTTTTCATCAGCGCGAGGATGGACGAGATCTCTTGGAGGAAATGGCGTCCTCTGGATATACGGTGGCCCGCAACGCAGAGGAGGTCAGAACAGGCGCCGAAGAAGCATCGCGGCTCGTCGGGCTTATGCATCGCCGAGATATGCCCTGGGTCGACACGGGAAAACGGGAGATGGAGCTCGATGAGATGGTGGCCCACGCCTTGAGGGTTTTGGATCGCGACGACCCAGAAGGGTTTTTTCTAATGGTCGAGGGTTCATTTATTGATTGGGCGGGTCATTCGATGGATGGAGAACGGGCGGTTCGGGAGACGCTGGATATGGATCGGGCCGTCGCCAGGGCCCTCAGTTATGCCCGGGACCGATCTGATACACTGGTGGTCGTCACCTCCGATCACGAGACCGGTGCAATGGACGTGATCGACGGGGCGACGGCCGATCGATATCTGAAGGCGATGGGAGGAAAAGAAGCGGCGATGGATCGCACGCTCCCGGACGCAATCGAAGAGGAGACACGGGAGCGTCTGAGCGAGCCTTGGGCACATTTGGAACTCGGCGAACCGACTCGCTTTGGTCCTGCGCAGGCAGAAGATGCTCGACTGGCGATGTCCTATGGTTATCTGTCGGCAGCCAGCCGTGCCGATTGGGATGGCCAGGGTCGGTTCTCGGCGATCCACACGCCGATTTTTGTTCCCCTATTTGCCGAAGGAGTCGGGGCCACCGAAGTAGCTCGAATCCGTGACAACGCCGATCTGGGTCGCCAATTGATGGCCTGGATCGATGGCAAGGAAGCAAAGGTGAGTCAAGCCGGAGAAGGCAACAGCGCCATTGGCACCCGGGAGATGCCGCGTAATGTGGTCGTGCTCATCGGGCGGGGGCTGGGGATGGCGAGTTTGACGGCGAGCTATTATCACCAGGGGATTCCGGCAATGTTTGAGATGGGACAGGCGGCAACCGTGGCGACCCATAGCCTCGATTCTGTGGTCAACGATGCGGCCGGTGCGGCGACGGCGCTGGCCACCGGGGAGCGGACACAACGCGGTGCTGTGGCCATGGCCCCGGGGGGGGCGGACCAGGAGTTGGTCGAGGTTTCATCGGCCCTTCGTCGGGCGGCACAGAGTGGAAAAAAAACGGGGATCGTGACGACGTCATCGATTACAGATGTGACACCGGCGGCGTGGTACGCCAACCTGCCCACGCACAATGACCAGGAGGCGGCAGCTCAATTTCTGAATTTTCATCATGCCACAGCCAGCCCCCACGGTGTCGACTTTGTAGTCAGTGGAGGGGGGCGAAATTTTGATGTTGAGGGGCGAGCTGAGCTGAGCGAGCAGGGGTATTCGATTCACGAGACGTGGGGGGCTTTCGATAGCGATGAGCCGACGCTGTATCTTCTCGGTGACGATCAGATGGAATCAGCCGTTCAACGGGCCGCCAATGAGGATCTTCCGACGCTCGCTGAGATCACGGAGCGGGCCATAAAATATCTAGACTACGGAGAGGATGGGTTTTTATTGGTCGTCGATAGCGCTCAGATTTCCGACGCAAAAGGCGATTTTGACCGGGGCGAACGGCTGATGGCGGAGTTGCAGGACTTCGATGATGCCGTAGCAAAAGTCCTCCAATTTGCCCGGAGCGATGGAGAGACCCTGGTCGTGGCTACCTCCGATAGAGACCATACGTTATCGGTCTTCGACAACCATTATGGTTTTCACCGCGGTCGATGTGCTGCCGTCAGCGATTGTGGGGGCTCGTTTGAGGTGCAATGGCTCGATGTTGCGGCCGATGAGATCCGTCATGGAGAAGGTTTCGCCGAGCGCCGATTGCAGGGGGATTACGGAGCTCCCAAGATCGGATTGCAATATACGTGGATGGCCCAGTATCTGGCCAACCGGTCCGACATCACGGGACCGGCATCGGCGAATTTCGTTCCCCTCTTTGCCGAGGGGCCGGCAGCGTCCGATTTAGGTGGCTTTATGGACCAGACACAGGTGGGACGGTGGCTCGTCGACTGGGCGGGACCCATTGCCGACGAGCCCTGACTGTCCGAGCCCTACCCCGTCAGGCGGTGGCCCCTGTTGTCCGGCCTCTTCCAAAGAGGTGGACGATAAAGGAGACCACAAAGAAGATCAGCGCGACGTAAAAGATGACCTGGGCCACCGAAGCAGCGGCCGAGACGATACCACCGAAGCCAAAGATTGCGGCGACAATGGCAATGATGAAGAATACGAGTACCCACCACAGCATGATGTTCTCCGGGGTGTTGGAAGTTGTTGAATCTTCACAGCGAACACTTCGCTGGAAGAGCGTTGTTTCAACTCGAAAGATAAGAACTCATCGCA
>SKPJ01000487.1 GCA_007119595.1 Myxococcales bacterium | reverse complement strand
TGAAATCCCGTCCCCCCCTAAAGCCGTTCATCGAAGTCCCCGAGGGGTTTGATCAGTGGGCCCATCGACTCATCGCCCACGATCGATCGCAGCGTTTCCAGCGGGCGGCCGACGCCTCGGCGGCACTGGTCGAGATCGCCGGTAGAGCAGGCAGTAAAAAGGCGACCTTTCGGGCACGAGACGTCGACGGAGAAGCCCTGGAGATGACCGTCGTCGAGGACCCCGATGCCACCCGGATCTTGGATCAGATTCCGGCTGCAGATTCGGAGAACTCGGTGAATCAGTCATCGCAGCACGGCTCATCGGTGCACCGACTTCCGGAGATACCGAAGCGGTGGTGTGGGGATAGTCGTGATGTGGCGACGCCTGAACTGATCGGTGTGGGGCTCAATCTCTTTGAGCTGCGCGAGATTCCGCTGATCGGACGCCACGACCACCGAGAATTGCTGTGGGAAGACCTGGTCGATACGAGGCATACGGAACGACCTCATGTGGCCGTGCTGCAAGGGCCGGCCGGCATCGGCAAGACACGACTGGCCAGCTGGATCGGCCATCGGGCCCACGAGGTGGGAGCCGTCGCCTTGTTGACTGCTCACCACAGTCCCATTGCCGGGCCCGCCGATGGCATCAGCCGTATGTTCTCCAATCACCTGCGTTGTACCGGGCTTTCCCGGCCTCAGATCTTGGAGCAGGTCCGCGAATTCTATGGTGTTGACGGTACCCTTGATGGCGATGATCTCCACCAGTGTATGGCACTAACGGATCTGCTCGCTCCGGGCGCTGACCCGGGTTTTGACGCCTCCGAACAGAGAATTGAGTTTACGAAACCAGAAGAGCGCTTCGTCGTATGGAAGCGGCTGTTGGCCACAATGAGTCGGCGTCGACCCGCATTGTTGATGCTCGATGACGTTCACTGGGGCAGCAATACTCTGCGCTTTGTGAATTACCTGATGTCCACGCCCAACGACGAAGCTCTGCCGGTCTTGATGGTGTTGACCGCGAGAGAAGATATCATCGATGAGCACCCGGTGGTCGCCGATACGATCGCCGACATCGTCGAACGGCCTTGCGCTCATAAGCTCTGCGTCGGCCCCCTGGGAGGCGACGAACATCGCGAGTTGGTCGAAAATCTTCTGCTCCTGGAGCCCGGGGTCGCCGAACGGGTCGCACGGCGCACCGACGGCAATCCGCTCTTTGCCATTCAGCTCGTCGGCGACTGGGTGGAGCGGGGGATTTTAGAGGTCGGTGACGATGGGTTTCGCCTCGTCGACGGGCAACAGCCACCACTCCCAGAAGATATTCAGAGTCTTCTCATCCAGCGAGTCGAAAAGATCATCGGCCAATCCGTCGACGACCCGCCCGGGCTGGCGCTGCTTTCGCTGGAGTTGGCTGCCACACTTGGACACGATGTCGATGATCACGAATGGCATCACCTCTGCGAGCTCGGTGGCACCGAACCCATCGGCGAATTGCTGCGGATGATGGCTGTACAATCACTGATTCAGCTCGATGAGCGGGGTTGGTCTTTTGCACACGGGGCAATGCGCGAAACCCTGTTGGCGGTGGCTAAAGTGCAGGGGAGATACCGAGAACATCATCGCCTGTGTGCACAGATGCTCCGGCAATTATACGATACATCGCAGGACAAATTGGCACCGCGGTTGAGTCGTCATCTACTCGAAGCCGGATTGTACGAGCAGGCGACGGAGCCGCTATTTCGAAGCCTTCGACATTATGTCGATACCTGTGATTTTGAGGAGGCCGAGCGATTTCTGAAGTTGCATCGCAATACTCGAGCACAGCTCGACATCGAGGAGCGCGATCCACGGGCAGTGCGCGTTCGACTGCAGCGGGCTCGCTTGCGGGAGCGTCAGATGGACTTCGACCGCAGTGAGTACCTTCTGCAGCAGTGTCAAAAGCGTCTGCGGCCGGGCGATGACCCCGATTTGATGGCCGATATCTACCTGGCTCAAGTGGCGGCCAAGCGAGCGGAGGCAAAATTTGACGAAGCCATCCAACGCTCGCTGCAGGCGCAATCCCTATACGAATCCGCGGGCAATAAAACAGGAGTTGCCCGGAGTCTCGCCAATCGTGGATGGTCTCATTTTCTTCGCGGCGAGTTCGATGAGGCCCGAGCATTGACGGAGGATGCCCGGAGCCGATTTGAAGCCCTCGGTGACACGAATCAAGTCGCGAAGTGTCTCCATTCATTGGCCGGAATCTCGTTGAAAGAAGGCGAAGCACAGCGGGCAATCGAGCTGTATCGCCGAGTCGAAAAGGCCTACGAAGCACGGGGTGATCAGCTCTGGTTGAGCGGATGCTTCAACGGGTATGGCGAGGCCTACCGACAACTGGGCAATCTCTCGATGGCCGAGAAAATGTATCGACGTGCCATCGAATTGCGGCGGCGTACCGGCGCCGAGGGACATGTCATTCCCCACTTTAATCTCGGTATTACCAGACTGGATCGAGAGGATTTCGAAGGTGCGCTTTCCGTTATGGAAATCGCTCTGGCGTGTGCACAAAACTCCAACCACATTACCTACCGGGCATTCGCCCATACCGGATTGGTGGCCTGTCATGCTGCGCTATCGAATTGGGAGTGTTTTGAAAGGCACTTCGATCAAGCGCAAGAGCACCTTGCTGAGATCTCGTTGGCCGACGGCGAATTGGCCGGACTCTTTCGCCGCGGCGCCGGGCATGCGCTTCGCCACGGCGAGCCGGCGCGAGCGCGCAGGGCCTATAAAATGGCATGTGCGCAGTGGCGTGAGGTCGGCGATAGTGAGCGCGTGCAGGCCCTGGAGTCCCGACTGGCGTCGCTCGAAGAATTGAAGGAGTAGACGGACTCATGACGAAGCGTGGATTCTAAACGGCAGAGCCAGCACTCTTGCCCGTCGACTGGCGCGGATCCCACCATGCCGATGCTTCGAACAGCGCCGAACGCAGTACGATGAACGCCGAACGCCGAACGCCGAACGCCCGAGCGCGAGAGATGCCGCTAAACTACGCGGAGGGCGCGGAGAATGGTGCGATCGGTCGTGGTTGGTCCCAGACATCGAGGCTCGCCGGAGTCGTTCCCTTTTGGGGGAGCGATACCCCAGCACGTTCGGAGTTGGTAGCTTTTTTCTGTCAGCCACCAAGGGTAGATGGCTAAGATGGATCACTGCTGGTGGAAATAAGCCACCAACACCGCCATCTCCAGCGTCATCAGTGCGGTTTAGCGGAATCTTTCGTGTGCAGCGTTCAGCGTCCAGCGACTTAGCGCCTCTGCGTCCAGGGTGTAGCGTACAGCGCTCAGCGCTCGTAGTCGTGGGCAGCCAGATATGCGATAGTTGCGCGGCAAATGCCAGGCTCATTGATGACTCGGTTGTCGCTACCCGCTCGGTTCCCATGACGAAATTGCCCAAATTTGGACCATTTCGCCTCCATCACCGGTTGGGAAAAGGTGGAATGGCGACGGTGTGGCGCGCGGTCCACGAGGGCCACGGGCACCCGGTGGCCATCAAAGTGATGATCGGGGAGCAGGCACGAAAGCAGCGCTTCGTGGACTCTTTTCACCGCGAGGTGCGGGCCGTGGCGCGGATGAATCACCCCAATATCGTGCGGGTCTTCGATTACGGTGCAATCAATCCGCAGATGGCGAAGGCCACCGGTGGCGAACTCGTCGCCGGATGTCCCTATATGGTGATGGAGTTGGCTGACTCCACGCTGGCCAAGCTCGATCACTCCCGTCTTCGGTGGGCCCACGTCCACACCGTTTTGGGACAGATACTCGATGCACTGGCTCATTCTCATGCACGAGACCTGGTTCACCGGGATCTGAAACCGGATAATGTACTCTTTGTCTCCATCGATGGGGATGCTCAGATCAAGCTATCCGATTTTGGGGTGGTCTATTCCATCAATGCGATGCGGCAACTCCGTCCGGAAGACCAGATCATCACCGGAACGCCGCGGTATATGGCACCCGAACAAATTCGGGGCCGCATTCGCGACCAAGGACCGTGGACCGATCTATATGCCCTGGGGTGTTTGGCATTCTGGTTGTCCACGGGTACGCCGCCGTTTTCAGCCCCCACGATCGACGAGACATTGCGCTGCCATCTCAACAAGTCGCGCCCGGCGCTCGAGCCGGTGCTCACGGTACCGGTGGGGTTTGACGATTGGGTCCATCGACTCCTGGCCCGGGAGCCGGCGCAGCGCTTTCGACGTGCCGCCGACGCGGCAGATGCGCTGGAAAATATCGCCGGCGAACCGTCGAGCAATGAGATGACGATTGCCGCTCAGAGCGATGACGGTCAGCCCGTGGAGTTGACTCTTCTCGAAGAGCCGGATGCCACGTGGGTCATCGATGCTCCGCCGGCGATGGCTGAGTCGTCGGAGGACGGCGATGAGAGAGCGATGGGATCTGGCAGCGTCCACGCGGCGCCCGACTTGCCAAAGAGTTGGCGCGATGAGCCGCAAATGACGGATTCCATCGAATGGGTGGGGGTTGGCCTCAATCTTTTCGAGTTGCGCGAAATCCCGCTGGTGGGGCGCCACGAGCAGCGCGATCTATTGTGGGATACTCTGGTCGATGCCCGGTACACCGGGCGTCCGCACGTGGTGGTTCTCGATGGGCCGGCGGGGATCGGAAAGACCCGGCTGGCGACGTGGCTCGCACGAAGGGCCCATCAAGCAGGAGCAGTCGAGGTTTTGACCGCCCGTCACAGTCCGATCTCCGGACCCGCCGATGGCATTGACCGCATGTTCGCCAATCACCTTCGATGCGTCGGACTTTCTCGACCACAGATTTGGGAACGCCTTCGTGAAGAATACGCCATCGATGGAGCGCTCGACGATGATGATTCTCATCAATGCCTGGCCCTCACCGATCTGATCACCCCGGGGGCCGATCCGGAATTCGACGCCGATGCGATGACCATCCAATTCGGCAGTACCGAGGAACGCTATCTGGTGTGGACGCGGTTTTTGGCCCGGCTGTGCGAGCGCCGCCCCCTGTTATTGGTGCTCGATGACATCCATTGGGGGAGCAATACACTTGATTTTGTGCGCGATCTCATCGACGCCTCCACGGAAATGGAGCTTCCCCTTTTGGTGGTCATGACCAGCCGTGACGATTTGCTCGACGAAAGACCGGTGGCCGCTCGGATATTGCGTGAGATTCTCGACCAACCCTGTACCCATCATGCCTCGCTTGGCCCATTGGACGCCGACGAACATCTCGAATTGGTCGAAAATTTACTTCGTCTGGAGCCGCAACTCGCCGGGCGGGTCGCCCGGCGTACCGCCGGAAATCCCCTCTTTGCCTCGCAACTCGTCGGCGACTGGATCGAACGGGATATGCTGACCGTCGGCGAAAATGGCTTTCGCCTGGTCGGCGATGGAGAAAAGCTATTGCCGCAGGATATTCGCGCTCTTCTGGTGCAACGCCTGGAGGTGCTCACCGGACAGTCGACGGACGCCGTTTTGGGGCCTGCGCTGTGGTCGCTGGAGTTGGCTTCCGTGTTGGGACAAAGCGTGGAGCATCGTGAGTGGCTGCGTCTATGCGAGATGAACGGGATTGAACCGCCAGACGATCTGCTTGAGGTGTTGGCGGGCCAGGCATTGGTGCGGATTGGTCAACGGAGTTGGACCTTCGTGCACGGCTCGTTGCGCGAGACATTGCTCGAGGTGGCCGGCGAGCACGGCCGGTTCGAAGCACACCACAAAAAATGCGCGGCCATGCTCCGTGAGCTCTATGACACGTCCCGCGAAGATCGCTCCCCCAGGCTGGCTCGACATCTGCTGAAGGCCGGTGACTTCGAAGATGCTCTGGGCCCGATTTATCGCGGGTTTCGCTATTATCTTCGGCGCTGCGACTTCGATGCGGCCAAGGGGTTTTACGAGATGCATCGAAAGACGCGTCGGCGACTGGGCCTGGGCAGAGGAGATCGCCGTTGCATTGAGACCGATATGCAGTGGGCACGGATGCACAATCGACGGCGGAATCTATCACAGGCCGCGGATTTACTCGTCGAATGCCAACAACACGCCAAGTCCCACGGACATCTCGATCTGGTCGCCCAGATTCATCTGCAGCGGGTGGTGGTCATGCGGGCCAGTGGCCAGCGCGATACGAGGGGCGAATTGGAGCTCCTCGATCGCGCTCAGGACTATTTTGAAAAGGTGGACGACGAAGAGGGGCTCGCCCGCACCATGTTGGAGCGCGGTTGGTCGTTGATGGACAAAAATGACAACGAGCAAGCGAAGGAGCTCTTTGAAGAGGCGTGGCGGCGATTTGAGTCGGTAGGAGAAGAGGCTCCCATATCCCGATGCATCTATTCGTTGGCCACCACCCACAACAACCTCGGCAATTGGGAGCGGGCGGTCGACTTATTTCAGCAGGCGCGAGAGAAATTTGAGGAGCAGGGGGCCCGCCTATGGGTTGGCCATTGCTATAATGGGCTCGGCGAAATTCTGCGTCGACAGGGCCAATTTGCACGGGCGGAGCCCATGTATCAGCAGGCCGTGGCCATCAGCAGACAGACCGGAATCGAGAGCAATAATACAATTCCCTACTACAACCTCGGTTTTATGATGCTGCAAAAGGGCGACTTTTCTGCGGCCCGCTCGTATATGGAGAAGTCGTTGAAGAGCGAGCAATCCCTTCGACGACCTCCCTTTCTCGGGCTGGCCCACGCCGGGATAGCAGTCAGTTGCTCCGGTTGTGGTGAGTGGAATGAATTTGATGAGCATCTGGAAAAGGCCCATAACTATTTTGCGGACAACGCGTTTGCGGAGCGCGATCTCGCTCTGGCTTATGAAATTGCCTTCGAGCAAGCCCGCCGCCATGGTGAGGATCAGCGGGGCTTGTGGGTCTGCAATATGGCCGTCGAGCAGTGGCGTGAACTTGGAGAGACGGAACGCGTCGAAGCGCTGGAGTCGACGCTGGCGTCAGCTCCTTCCATTGAAGATTGAAGAGAGCGGTTAATGACGAAACTGCCAAAAATCGGACCATTTCGGCTCCAAGAGCCACTGGACCGCGGAGCAACCGCCATGGTCTGGCGCGCCGTACACGAGCGCCACGACGAATCGGTGGCCATCAAGATCATGCTCGGAAAGCAGGTCCGAAAGGAGCGCTTTGTCGACTCTTTTCACCGCGAGGTGCGTGCCGTAGCGAGGATGAACCACCCCAATATCGTTCGGGTCTTCGATTACGGTGAGCTCAGCGGTGATAGGGACGCCTTCTCCGCTCAAGAACTGGTCGTTGGAAGTCCCTATATCGTTATGGAGTTGGCCAACTCGACGCTTGCCGACATCGAGCGCAGGTCCCTGGAGTGGCCCCATATACACGTTATCTTGGCGCATATTCTGGACGCCCTGGCCCATGCTCATGCACGGGAATTGATCCATCGTGATTTAAAGCCCGAAAACGTGTTGTTCGTATCTCGCAAAGGCGACACGGAGATCAAGATTTCAGATTTCGGTGTCGCCTACGCTATCGATGCCAGCGAGGAGTCCGGCTCGGGCTTTGAGATGCCCACCGGAACCCCGCGCTATATGGCTCCCGAACAGATACAGGGACAGCTTCGCGAGCAGGGACCGTGGACCGATCTATATGCCTTAGGGTGTCTTGTGTACTGGCTGTGCACCGGGGCACCGCCGTTTACGCATGAGCGAAACGCCGCTGTGTTGCGAGCCCATCTCACGGAGGCCATTCCGCCATTGGAGCCCACGGTGGAGGTGCCAGAGGGGTTTGAAGAGTGGGCGCTTGGACTCCTGAGCCGCGATCCATCGCATCGCTTTCGGCGCGCCGCCGACGCCGCTTGTGCACTGGCTGAGATCGCCGGTGACGTCCCCCGCTCCGGCGTGAGGTTTACGGCTCGCAAAGACGGTGGTGAATTCGAGGACTGGACGGTGTCCGAGGACTCGACGATGACCCAGATATTGGATCACGCCTGGATATCGGCGCCGATGAACTCCGGTGAAGAGCCGGAGAACGCCGAAACGATCGACGATTCTCTTCCCGATCTTCCGAAGAGCTGGCGCACTGACTATCGCGTTCCCGATGCCCTCGAAAATTTGGGCGTGGGCCTCGGCCTATTCGCGCTGCGCGAAATTCCCCTGGTCGGTCGTCAGGAGCATCGAGATCTCTTGTGGCAGAATCTGGTCGATACTCGATATACCCGGCGCCCCCACGTGGTGGTTCTGGAAGGTCCGGCGGGTATTGGCAAGACACGGCTGGCAACCTGGCTGGGGCATCGGGCCCACGAAGTGGGGGCCGTGGAAGTGCTGACCGCCCACCATAGTCCGATCTCCGGACCCGCCGAAGACCTGCGTCGCATGTTTGCCAATCACCTGCGCTGTAATGGCCTATCTCGCCCGGAGGTCGTGGAACGGGTACAGCAATTTTATCGAGGCCATAATCGTCTGGGAATCGATGTGGAGCACCAATGCCTCGCTCTGTCCCACTTGCTTGCTCCCGGGGCCACTGCAGAGCATGAGGTCGATGAGCAGACCATTCAGTTTGGCCGACCGGAAGAGCGCTATGTGGTCTGGAAGCGCCTGCTAAACCACATGGGGCGACGCCGACCGGTGATGTTGGTGCTCGACGATGCCCATTGGGGAAGCAACGCCCTGCGTTTTATTCGTTTTTTGCTGGACGAATCGACGCAAACCGATCTGCCGGTCTTTGTCGTGTTGACCCTGCGTCGCGATCTGATGGAGGTTGATTCGCAGACAGAGCGCCACTTGAACTCCATCGTCGACCGTCCCTGTGCAGACGAACTTCGGGTCGGTCCCCTTCGAGGAGACGATCATCGCGAATTGATCGAGAATCTATTGCACCTCGAGCCTCAGGTCGCCGAGAAGGTCAGCCAGCGCACCGAGGGAAATCCACTCTTCGCTATTCAACTCGTCGGTGACTGGGTCGATCGAGGGCTGTTGAGGGTCGGTGAAAAGGGGTTTTGTCTCACCGATGGACGACAGCCACCGTTGCCCGACGATATTCAGGCCGTGTTGATTCAGCGTATCGAGGAGATCGCCGGCCATCCGATCGACGAACCGGCCCAGTCGGTGTTGTTATCGCTGGAGTTGGCAGCGGTGCTCGGACACGACGTGGACGAGCGAGAGTGGAGGCTACTCTGTGACCAACGGGGCATCCGGCCTCCCCATGGATTGCTCGATCTGCTGGCCGGACACTCGCTGGTGCGCCTTGGACTGCAGGGCTGGTCTTTTACGCACGGAGCGCTACGCGAAACCCTGTTGGAAGTGGCCGCCGAACAGGGCCGACTGCGAGAGCACCATCGCCATTGCGCGCAGATGCTGCAGAAGCGATACGACACATCCCTCGATAATTTCGCACCCCGGCTGGCGAGGCATTTGTTGGAGGCCAGGGAATTGGAAGAGGCGCTCGAAGCGCTCGCCAGGGGACTTCGCCACTACGTCAAGACCTGCGATTTCGATGCCGCCGAGGGATTTTTCGATCTCCATGAGCAGGCGTGCCGCACCCTCGATATTGGACCTGGCGATCCACGGGTTATCCGTGCTCGGTTGGAGATAGTGCGAATGCATGGCCGAAGAAGACAATTTGATAAATCCGAACAACTGCTCGACGCATGCAAGAGCCACATCGATGTCGAGAGTCATCCAGACGTTCTGGCCGAATTGTTGCTGTTGTGCGCAAAGAACGAAAATATCCGCAGCCAATACGACGAGGCAAGTCAATTCGCTGAGCGGGCCCAGGCCCTATTCGAAGGCGTCGGCGACGAAGAGGGATTTGGCTATAGCTTATTGGAGCGCGGTTGGGCACGGTTTCGGCAGGGGCAGCGAAAAGGGGCCCGCCAACTTTTGGAAGGGGCACGCAGGTGCTTTGAAGACCTGGACAATCAGGCCGGGCTGGGGCGCTGCCTGTATTCGCTGGGATTGGTGAATTGGAAAGCGGGCCGGACCAGGCGAGCCTTGGAGTTGTTACAGGCCGCCAAAGAGGTTCACGAGGAACTCGGTGATCGACTCGGCGTAAGCCATTGTCTCAATGGCCTCGGTGAGGTCTGCCGCCAACGTCAGGACCTGGAGCAAGCAGAAAAGGTCTACCGGCAGGCCATTGAAATCAACACCCAAATCGGAGTCGACAAAAGCAGCGCGGTGTTGCATCTCAATCTCGGCATGACACGGCTGCAACAGGGGGCCTATGACGAAGCACTTCCCTGCGTGACCAAGGCACTGCAACTGGAGCAAGAGACCAGCAAACGCCCGCCCTATATCGGGGGAGCGCTGGCATGTCTGGCGGCCTGCATGGCCGGACGCAGAGATTGGGAACGCTACGACGGATTTCTCGACCATGCTCGACAGCTTTTGGAGGAAGGGTTTTTCACCGAGCACGAGATGGCGCTCGGCTTCGACATCGCCGCCGTACAGGCCCATCATTTCGGGGAGGCCGACCGGGCCCGCAGAGCCTATCGCATGGCCCTTCGGCAATGGCGCGGACTCGGCGAGGCAGAACGGGTCGAAAAGATAAAATCACGCCTGCAATCACTGGCCGAGACCTTCGGAGAGCCATCTTGACAGCTACGGAGGTCCAAATTGTATTGCGATGGACAAAGTTTCATAGTGAACTTGATCTCGACAATGGCACCCATCGGCGATTACCGTGCCACACACTGAATTGACTTGGTCTGTGAACGACTCCTTGAAGTGAGGTTTTCCCATGTGTTCAAAACGCTCTCGTAGTTGGTCCCGATTGCGAACTCTTATTGGCGCCACAGTGGTATTGGTATTTGCGGGTTGGCTTGCTGGTTGTGGTAGCGACGATACGGCAGGCGAAGGCCCCTACGTCGTCGGTGGACAGGTTCACGGTTTGGAGGCCGATGGCCTGATTCTTTTGAATAATGGCGACGATGATCTGGAAGTCGCCGCCGACGACGAGTGGTTCATTTTTGACACCGAATTGGAGGATGGCGAAGACTACAACGTGACGGTCTCCGTCGTACCT
>SKPJ01000596.1 GCA_007119595.1 Myxococcales bacterium | reverse complement strand
GAAAGCGTAGAGGTCGGCCCGGGCGTCGACGCGCGAGGAGTGTGCCTGCTCGGGAGCCATATACTCCGGAGAGCCGAGGATCATCGTCTGGGTGGTCAGGGCCACCGCGTCGGCCAACCGGGCGATGCCGAAATCGGTGACCAGAATGCTGTCCCGAGCGTCGAAGAGCAGATTGGAGGGTTTGAGATCACGGTGGACGATGCCCTGGGAATGGGCCTCGGCGAGGGCGTCGAGTCCCTGTACGGCCAGATGAAGTGTGCTGTCGATGTTGAGTCTGCTCCGCTCTAGAAGCCGGTCGGCGAGATTTCCACCGGCGGCGAATTCCATGACCAGCGCCATCGACTCCCCGTCGTCGACCAGGTCTAAGATATCGATGATATTCGGGTGGCTTAGCCGCCGCAGAATTGCGTACTCTCGGCGAAAGCGTTTTGCCACAGTGTCGTCGCTGCGCAGATGGGGCCAGAGCACTTTCAGAGCCACCGGTCGGGAATCCTCTAGGTCCAATCCGCGATAAACGGCGGTCATGCTTCCCCGATCCAGTTGTTCTTCGAGGCGATAGCGTTTAGCGAATACCTTCCCGGCCATTCTCGATTCCATCACTGCATCTACAGATATCATTGACCACGCCCAGGTTAGCTCAAATGGTTTTCTGTGCCTCGAATACGATCAGTATGGCGTGAGTGAATCACAATTTCACCCCGGGAAGTCGAGAGCACAAAAAACCATCGGACGATGGCTCTGAGGTGGTCTGGCGTGCCAAAAGGGCGCTCCGAAGGCGGGCCGGGGGCAGACTCTCCGCGCTGAGCAGTGAGCAACCACCACTACCCGTCGAATCCACCGTCGTCGCAGGACAAGACGGGATCGATGGCCATGCTCTCAACGGAGTTGCCGGCCCACCAGATCTCGTTGCCGTCGGTGTCGAGTTTGTGAATTCTACCCTGGGACGCGGTGTAGATACGGTCGTTGGGGTCGACGGCGACGTCGAAGACCCTGGAGTTATAATCGTCGAAGCTCCACACCTCATTGCCGTCACTATCCAGCTTTCGGGCCGTTTCGTCATTGGACACGGTATAGATATAGCCCGCCGAGTCGAGGGCGACGCCCTGGACCCGCTCGGTGTGGCCGTCGAAAGTCCATTGATGGTTTCCCGTTGGGCTGAGCTTTCGCACCGTGGTATCGAATGAGGCGGTGTAGACATAGCCGTCACTATCGACGGCGACATCCACGACGGCCCGGGGCCAAAACTCATCATAGCTCCACAGTTCTTGGCCGTCGGGGTCGATTTTTCGCACCGAGCTGTCATAGGAGGCGGTATAGACGTAGCCTTCATCGTCGACAGCAATGCCTCCGACCGACGAGGTATGACCGTCGAAACTCCACACTTCATTGCCGTTGGGGTCGACTTTGCGGGCTGTGTCGTCGGTGGCGCCGACGTAGAGATAGCCATCGTCGTCGGTGGCCAGGGCGATGACTTGACCGTCGGGATCGTCGAAGGTCCAGACCTCGTTGCCATCGGGGTCGATCTTGCGCGCCGTTTCATCGTTGGACCCGGTATATACATAGCCATCGCGGTCGACCGTGATGGTTCGAACTCCTTCATCGTGTTCCTGGAAACTCCAGATTTCTACGTCGGCGAAGCGATCGAGTTTGCGGGCCCGGTTGCCGCTGGCGATGTAGACATGCACCGGACAGGTGCACTGATGTGCCTCGCAGATCGGCACCTGGGAATCGCTGCAGTCGTCGTCGCTCAGACATTGCACACATTGCTCGGTTGAGGTGTCGCATAGCGGATTGGCGCTGTCGCATAGATCGCAGCCGACGGGCTGTCCACATCCGTCCTCGGTGCTGCCACAGGTGACTCCCTGATCGCCACAGACCTGATCATTGCTCCGGTTGTCCTCACAGATGCATTGCTGAGCGTCGCACTCGAATAGCGCCGGATCTCCGCAGTCCTCGGCATTGGCACACTCCACACATTGACCATTAGAGCAGGCGGGTTGCTGGCCATCGCAGGCGAAATCGCAGCCGCCGCAGTGATCGCGGTTGTCGTTGGTGTCGACACAACTGCCACCACAATTGCTCAGATTGGCAGAGCACTCTTGATCGCAGCTTCCCGCGTTGCAGACCTCCTCCAAGGCGCAGGCCAGTCCACACCCGCCGCAGTGGTTGACGTCGCTGGTGATATCGATGCATTCGCCGGCACAGGCTTCGGTTCCATCGCCACAGCTAAAATCACAAGTGCCACCGGAGCACAGGGCCGTGCCGTTGGGGGAAGCTAAACATGGGGTGTCACATCCGCCGCAGTGGTCGATATGTCCATCGGTGTCGACGCATTCGTTTCCACAGATCAGATAGGAGGAATCCTCGTCTCGACACTGACCGGCGCAGTTGAAGAACCCCTCGGGGCAATCCTCCACGCAATGGCCGTCACTGCACACCTGCTCGGGAGCACAGGCCCTATTGCAGCTGCCGCAATGGGCGGGGTCGGTCTGGAGTTCGATGCAGTCCCCACTGCAATTGGTTTCGCCCTCATCACATAAGGCGCCCGGCGGCGGGGACGTATCGGTGTCATTGGTGACGGCATCGAACACGTCGTCGATGCCGGCGTCACCAGGGGGATCGCGGCGGGGTTGGTCGACACAGATACCGCCGCGGGCCAATACACCACCACTCGGAGCACAGGATTGATGGGCGGCGCATTCGTCATCACTGCTGCATTCGGCCGATGACACGGTACAGGCGAGGGGAAGGCATGCCGGCAAAAACAGCAAGAGCAAAAAGGGCCTAAATGCCCATATATTGCGGTGGCGGGGATGCATTGGTGATGAAACCTCGAGCCTTGAGCAAATAAGCGTTCGACTCTTCGCTACGTCATAGCAGAGCTGGTCAGACGCCGGCAGGCAACTGCCGGTGAGCGTAGTCGCCACTGGTGGCCCGTGCAATATCGATGGCAGAAGTTGCCCGGTGAGCCTCATCATAATACCCCAGACACCGCGATCGCGATGAAGATTGATCTAAATAGACGGACGCCGGATTTGACAACTGTCGGCGGGGGGGAATCTACAATTTCGCCATTGCGGATAATTTGTTACATCCGTTGGATGCCGAGTCTGGGTGCAAGTAGCTCATCGACACCACGGTGGAAATCAAGTCAGGCCCCGTAGCTCAGTTGGATAGAGCGATGGATTCCTAATCCATAGGTCGCGCGTTCGAATCGCGCCGGGGTCATTTTTGACATCTCAATCGGAGAAGTCGATGATCGACAGGATATTGGCGTAGTCGTCGGTCCAGAGGCGAAAGTCTTGGTCCACCTCTCCCGGTCTCCAGTCGGGATCGTCGGCGAGCTCGCCGAGCGCCTCTTCGGTGCGGGCGATGACGAGCCATCGTGAGTAGGAGACATATTCGGGATAGTTTGTATCCGAGGTCTCCGGGGTGTGCTCCTGTACGCGGCTTACGAGCCCCAATTCTTCGGCGCCCCTCACCAGAGGGGGCGCGAGGTCCAGGAATCGATTGCTGATATGAACGGCGAGAAGGCCGTCGTCATGCAATTTTTCAAGGTAGGTCTTCAGGGCTTCGACGGTGAGTAGATGGACCGGAATGGCCGTCGAACTATAGGCATCCTGTACGATGAGTCCATATCCACTATCTTCGGTTGCCTCGATTTGGAGCCGCCCATCTCCCAAGATCACTGAGCAGTGACCTCGGCAGTCTTCGAGATATGTGAATTTCGTTGGGTCCAGTGCGATTTGCTCGACGACGGGATCGATCTCGAAAAAATCCACCGCTTGTCCCGGCGTGGCATAGGCGGCGACGGCTCCGGCTCCGAGACCGATGACGGCGATGGGGGGAGGCGTGGCGTAGGTACGCTCCAATTGTTCAAAGACGTCTCCCAAGGGTCCGTGTCGGCTGTGATAGGCCGCCGGCTCGTGCCGCAATCCCTCAGCGTCGTCGAAGTATTGCCGCCCGTGTGTGGTCCTCCCGTGGACGATGGTGTGAAAGTGTCCATCATCACCGCGGATGACCTGGTGAGCGCCGAAAAAGCTACGTTCTACGTGCAGCTCGTCGGTCCCCGGTTGGTGGCTGTACAACAGGGTGACGACGATGACGAATGACGCGAGAGCGACGCGGCTGGTCCGCGTGCGCACGAGGGCGATGAAAAGGGGGAGTGAAAACAGACTCACGAAGGCAATCGCCAGTCCCGGTGCGACAGCGATCTTGAGGATCAAAAACCACAGTGCGGACATGACGAGAAGCGCTGTCGAAATAGCCAGCGTGGCTCGGCTCGAGCGTTCCAAATAGGCAGTCGCGGGAACTGCCAGTACGGCAACCAACAACAAGAGAGGATACTCCAATAGCCGGTGGAATACGGATGGGGCGAGAAGTGCATTGAAGCCACCTCCCAGGACGCCTCCTAGGGACATCAAGAGATAGAATTCGGTCAGATATCTAGTATGGGGTCGATCCCGGGCCAACAAACCGTGGAACAACATGCAGAAGATGGCCAAACCGGCGAAATTCGCTACCGTGGACAAAGCGATGAAACGGTTGGTCAGGCTCACGAGGAAGAGGCTGGTCAGGACGACGATGACGAGCGGAAATAATGCCTGCCAAGCTCTGTGGGGGATCCACGTTCGGCGCGCAAAAACGAGGACGAAAGACACGATGTAGATGGCCAGTGGGGGAATCCATAAAAGCGGCATCGGCGCCACATCGGTGGTGATGAATGTGGTCACACCGAGCATCATGCTGGATGGAATGAACGCCCACAAAACCCATCGCCAGCGCCTCTTCCAGGTCACAGGGGTTGCACCGGCCGGTGGAGAGTCCTCCTCGGATTGTTGCGGTGGCCGGGGCGATGACTTCCAGAGAATGACGGCACAAATCGCGACGCTGATACAGAGTACGACATAGGCCACCGTCCAGAGCAGGGTCTGCATCTGGAGTCCAATTCTCGGTTCGATCAAGAATGGATAGGCGATCAACGCAAACACGCTGCCCACATTGCTAGCGGAGTACAAATGATAGGGATCGGAAGCGGCGTGGTGATCGATTGTGGAAAACCACTTTTGCAACAGCGGGGCACTCGTAGAAATCACGAAAAACGGCCAGCCGACCCCGATCAACAGAGTACCCAATAGCCAGGGCGTCGGATGCTCCAGCGCCGCCGGCTCGGCAGGCGCTGAAAAACCGATCGGCAAAAAGGCTAGTCCCACCGCCAAGACCACCAGATGCATCACCGCCTGTCGGCGGGTTCCCAGCCATTTTGTCGTGACGTGGGCATAGAGATAACCTCCCAACAGCAGAGCCTGGAAGAAGACCATTGCCGTATTCCAGACTGCGGGAGTCCCTCCCAGTACGGGCTGTATCATCTTCGCCACCATCGGCTGAACGACGAAGAGCATCGACGAGCTGATGAGCAGGGTCAGCGCATAAATACCGTATTTGGTGATGTCTCGGGGGAGCATAGCCGGACCGTAATTTCTGCGATTTTATTTCGCAACATCACCTCGCGGAAGGGATGGTGTGGTTTGCCCTCGCGGCGACGCTTTAAAGCCCCGAAAGTCCGGCCATTGAGGTGCTAATCGGCAATTTATCAGTACCCGAATTTCCGAAGGGTGGCCTGCACGGAGCGTATGTAAGAGCCTCCGAAGATAAGGAACAAACCGACAAGGAACAAACCGACCGAAGGAACAAACCGACCAAGGAACAAACCGACCGAAGGAACAAACCGACCGAGAGAAGGACAAGAGCCAGTAGTTGTAACAACAAACCGACCGCAACAAACCGACCAACAAACCGACCGAGAGAAGGACAAGTGATCGACGACAATTATTTCGCCCCACTGGCGACAATTAGAATTCCCCACTCTGGACTTGCTGTCACCGCTGGACTTGCTGTCACCGGAAGGTGCAAATCACCTGAGACCCCATTCACAAGGAGGTGCTCAGGCGACAACAAACCGACAACAAACCGACCGAGAGAAGGACAAGAGCCACAACAAACCGACCACAGCGAACAAACCGACCAGCGAACAAACCGACCGAGAGAAGGACAAGAGCCAGTAGTGCGGGGTGTAATGGCGATCGGGGGGCACCATCGGTGCAGTTTGCAGCGTCGTCTCGATCGTCCGCTCGTCGTACAGCCGGAAAATTGATCAATAGTGGCCGATTTGACGGCTGCAGATAGTGTTTTTATCGGGGATTGGGCGTAGAAACAGCGTGATCAGGCAGAGGAGTGCATTCAACGCGGGGTGGTCGCGTTGTGGGAAGGAAATCTCGGTTGGAACGACAGCCGATAAAGTTCGAACTCTGGGAGTTGGGACTCTGTTAGCCGGTGGCGAAGAGTCCCGGTTCGTCATCGGCCGGTGGCTTACAGCGTATCGGGGCACATCGCTTCAGTTGCACTGTGCCGCAGGGAAATTGCACCTTCTTTGTGCCACGGACCCAGCGCTGTCGCATCGTTTGGTAGCGGTCACAAAACGCCCGGTACGATGCTTTGGCAGATGCCATCAATTCATGGTTTCGGGTGGCGAATCGAGGATTGATGGTGCCAAACGATGTTCTGGTGTTGGGGCTGCTCATGGGGTCGACGGCCAGGACTCTCTTTACTCCCCGGAAGGAGATATTTCGCTCTCGTCGAAGTGAAGCAATCTCGTCCTCGGCGATGCGCAGCAGCTTCTCGAAGTACTCTTTTACTTCCTCGAGTTCCATATGCCCAAAGCCCGGAGGTGGCTTGGGTACGAATTCGACGACGTCCGGGTTTTTACGACCATAGAATTTGCCCGGCTTCTCGATGCGAATCGTGGTGCCCCAGTGACGGGGAAGGATCTTAAATCCGGGCCACTCCGAAGCCCGTTTGACCAGGCCGGCGCGAACTGGATTGAGCCAAATATATAGCATTTTTGCGACGATACTGTCTTTGTCGAGAAGCACGGTGTCGCCGTAGCTTCCGGCCTCCCAGAAGTGGCCTTTGCGCTCCAGGTCACGATTTCGCGCCCGGGCGATACCGCTCATGACGTCCTGCATGAATTTGCTGCGATCCGCCGTGGTATCGCCGACGGCGAAATGTACGTGATTGGACATCGATACAGCGGCGTAGACGTGCTGACCACGCCTTTCGGCGGCCTTTCCCACCTCGAATGGCATGACGTCATTGATATAGGTGTCGGGGCGAAGAAAGTGTCGCCGCTCCGAACACCGGCGTGTGAGCATGGCGACCTGGCCTGCAATATGGCGTCGTGGTTGTGTCATCTCGACCTCGCGTCTGAAAGGAGTGGAATTTATCCTTCAGACCTATTGTCGAGATTTTAGATGTTATTTTGTGCGAAATGGAGATCTTTGTTGCGGTATGTGAGCCCGGTTTTAGTTGGTTCGATCTCCAGATGACCCCAGAATAACAGGCTGGTGCGCGTCTGTCGGACGGTCTTTTATGTCTGACGGTCTTTTATGTCTTTTGTTGTTGACGGTCTTTTTTGACGGTCTTTTTTACCGATGACCCCAGAATAGCAGGCTGGTGCGCGTCTGTCGGACGGTCTTTTGGGCCGCCCGAAAGACCTTTGACTTTCGGATGCACTGGTCAGTCTGGCGCCGACGGGCGATACCGGGCTTTAGTTGGTTCGATCTCCAGATGACCCCAGAATAGCAGGCTGGTGCGCGTCTGTCGGACGGTCTTTTACGGACGGTCTTTTGCGCGTCTGTCGGACGGTCTTTTATGGACAACGGTTTTGGAAAAGGTGAATCTTTACGTCGAAGATCGCCTATGAGGGTCAAATCCCAGACAGTGAAAAATCACTTTGTGTAGGTGAGCCACCACTGAGCCCGGAGATCATGGAGGAAGATCGAGATCACTCATGGCTGATCTCCACCGCTATAAAAGGGGGCCGACACATCGGCGCGTCGAGCATCATAGCCCCTGGCCCGCAACTGTTTGACGGCGTCTGCCGACCATGCGCAATAGGGTCCTCGACAATAGGCGACGATGGTCCGATCCGTGGGTAGACGCTCGATATGAGCCTCGAGTTCATCGATCGGTATCGACACAGCTTCTGGCAGATGGCCGGCGTTGTACTCCACTTTTGGACGCACGTCGATGAGCACTGCTGTGCCGTCTTTAATGCGCTCCAAGAGGGTGTGGTGATCGACGGCTTCCAGACCATCGCGCTCCTCGAAAAACTCAGTGGCGAGCACTTCCAACTCCTTGATGTGCTCGCCGGCTACCTGGTTTAGCTGATCGAGCAACTCGACGACGTCCTCTCCGCTAAGAGAGTAGATGACGTGGAGCCCGTCGCGTTGACCCGTGACCAGCCGAGCGTTTTTTAGTTTCTGGAGATGCTGCGAGGTGTTGGCCACCGACTGCTCTACCTCCGTGGCGATGGAGTCCACCGTTCGTGGTGCCTGGGTCAGCACCTCCAATATCTCGAGGCGTGTGCTGCTCGACAGCGCCTTGCCAACCGTCGCCAGGTGATCGTAGACGGCGTTTTTGAACGTACGTGTTTGTGTATTGCAACCCACTGCGTTGTCTCCGTGGTCTAAAATACGATGACCTTGTCGGCCCAGATCGTCCAATCCGTAAGCTCCTCCATGCCGCTTCGGTGGGCCCCGTTGGCCAATTCGGTCTCATCGATGCCGCGAGCATCCATACAGCTTCCGCAGACACCGACCTCGCCGTCGCGCCGCTTCACCATCTTGAGCATATGCTCAAGGTTATAATAGCCATCGGGTACCTTCTGTCCGCCCTTGGCGCAGGGAGCGGCATCGCCCATCAAAAAGATCTTGACCTCTTGTTCGTCGCGGCGAATCATGCGAATTGCCAGCCGAAATCCGTTGTAGCTGTGCTCCGTACCATAGGGAGGGCCATTGAGAATAAAGAGGGTTTTGTTCGTCTCGTCGGTCATTTTTTCTCCTGTATATTTGTCTGCGAATCTGCGGATACGATTAATCAATCATTCAATTGAATAGTCTATTCGGGTCGATAGTCAAGCGTTTGGTTGAATAAATGCTCTGGGGAGCATAAAGAACACGAGGTCCCACGGGAACCTGGCCCCGGCCCTCGCCGACGCTCGATTCATCAATCTCCCCAAAGTTTGCTAATACAATCCCCGCTGAAAGTGATTTCCGCAGTTCGGTTGGCCACCGCAGTCACTTTGCTGCGGCGGAAAGTCCTCCGGGTCGGCGTCGGGATGGGTATAGAGCATATTCAGATAATAGGTTTCACCGGGTTCGATATAACAGCGCAGGATATGTGAATCGTCAGGGTCAGTGGTCCAGCGGGTACCAATCCAGCCCTCGCTCGTGGTCCCCACACGTCCGCAAATCGGATCATCAAAGCTCGCCACGTCGAAATCACCGGGGCAGCGACTCAAGGTTGCCAATATCCGACCGGCCCCTGAAATCGTAGGCACGTTCGTGATGGGCGCGACGCGCCAACCGCCTGCTCGATCGATCAGATCATTCGGGACCGTAAACTCCATGGCCACATATCGCCCCTTTTTGAGATAAAAGGGGAAGTTGTTGGACGTTCCGGGGAATTCGTCTCCCGGAATTACCTCGGTATAATAATTCGGGTCCGGGTTGTCGCTGCCATGAACGACATCCGTGGCCAGGCTCCATTCGGAAAAGTCACTGAGCGGGGGACGCTCGTCGCAATTGACGACATCGTCGGGCTCGCCAGCGTCGGGTTCACCAACATCGGGCTCGCCAGCGTCGGGTTCACCAACATCGGGCTCGCCAGCGTCGGGTTCACCAACATCGGGCTCACCAACGTCGGGTTCGTCAGCATCGGGTTCGCCAGTATCGGGTTCGCCCGTATCGACATTGCCCCCGCTGGGTTCACCGACGTCATCTTGTCCGGTCTCAGCCTCGACATCTTCTGGGTCACCGACGTCGATCTGCGTATCTCCTCCGTTGGGCTCTTCAACACTGATGGTTTCAGTGGAACATCCCCCACCGATCATCACCATCATCAATATCGACAATAGCCGAACTGTCCTGGACAATTTTAATGCCACGAAATTTATCACGATCTGCTCCCTATATTTATCCTGGCATGTTGCGAATCATGGCGCCTGTATTTTCCATCGAAGACGATTGGCTCCTGCCTGTCGGCTATCTACTTCTCCCTCTGCGCAGGGAGTGAACCGTCACCCACTTTTAGGGCGGGGGGGATTACCGTTGATGAAATCGTAGCAGTATTCGTATTTCAATGTCATATCGTCTGCCCGAGAGTCGGACATCAGCCGTATACCCATCGTCCAGTGGCGGAGTCCAAAGCGAGGTCGAAGTCGCACGTCCATCGGGGCACTCACACGAAAATAGTCCCATCAATATTGTCGGAGATCCACGGCATAGAGCCCGTCGGAGCCACGCACGAAGACGCGCCCTTCGTGAGCAGGGTGGACGAGGTGTGCTCGCGATTGGCCCTCGAAGTGAAAGGGAAGGTGCATGGTCAGTGTCGGCTCTTCGCCGAGGTCCCCTGTGTCATAGATCATCCAGCGAAGGGAGGTGCTGTCGCTGCGCTCCTCAAGGACGAGATAGTCGCCGATGCCAAAACTGTAGGCGTACCGAGACCGAGCGGAATCGGGAAACTCATCGAGCTTGTCGCCGCTGTGGAGGTCGCGAACCTCCACGTGGCAATCCTCGTTTCGGCAGGTGTCGTCGTCGTAGGAGCCGTCATCCTCAAAGACATTGCATCGCAAAAAGGCGCGATCGCCGAAGACAGCGGCTGCCATGCGTGTCGGACCTGCACAACCACGGGCATCCCAACGTTTCTTCACACCGTCGCGCGAGATTTCGTAGGCTCCCGCATGGGTAATCAGGAGGTCATCGACCAGAATAGGCTGGCCGTGATCGGTCCATTCCGTATCGTATTCCCAGACCACCCGGCCAATAAGCGAATCGACGAGATGAATAACCCCGCCGGCGTCGATGGTGATCAAATAATCCTGGGAGTCCATGGGGTTGTCATCTTCGCAATGCCAGGTCACGGGGGTCATGGCGCGG
>SKPJ01000595.1 GCA_007119595.1 Myxococcales bacterium | reverse complement strand
CGAAGGCGTCGGTGGCTGCTTGAAACTCGTTGGAATGGGTAAGGGCGATGGCGCGGTTCATGTGGGCGTCCCAGCGCTCGGGATCGGCGTCGGTGACTTCTTCGTACAACGCGATTGCCTCGTCCCAAAGGCGTTCGTTGAGCCGGTCGTTGGCCCGGAGAAAGAGCTCCTGGGCGGTCGGTTCTTCCGGCTTGAGTTCCGGTTCTTCGGCGACGGCGGCCACGTCCGTTTTGTCGGCGGAGGAGCTGGAGGAGCAGGCCATCAAACCCGTCGAGGCGACGAGTCCGATGATGAGCCACGAGATGGCGGCATAAATAGGTGTGGGACGGTGAGGTTTCATGGTGGTTCTCCACAAATGGACATTCGATAAATGAGGAGTCGAGCTTGGTTTCCCATCGAGGCAGAAACTATCGCGTCAACCCTTCGGCGACAAGCTTCGCCACCGTGCTTTTATGGGCGGTTGTAGTAGTAGTGGCAATCGCCGGTGGCTTTGGATGCACCGGATTTGCCGACGAGGTTCGCCCCGACGAAACATCGGGGACACAACCGTCGGACGATGGCCTTCAGGTCGCCCAGGGGCTCTATGAGGCGATGGTGGTGGTCTTTGAGGATGATACCCCTGGGATCGAGGTCTCTCATGCCGAGCGCCTGACCGTGATCAGCCACTTCGAGGCAGTCGATGACGGACGTCGTCGGCGCTTCGTGGGGCGTGTCGTACCGGTGGGAAGTGGCATCGGAGTGCGGATCACGGCGGAGTATCAAAACCAGGTGGGAGCGCAGTGGGAGGATGAGCCGCGGGAGGCGGTGGAGCAAGAGGCAGCGCCGGTGGAGTTGAAGATGGCCCGTCGGGTAGAGCGCGTCTATCACCGGGGACCCGATGCCGGGCAGTGATCTCGGCGACCCCGAAGCCGGTCTGCGATGCGCCGATGACGGCTCACAATGAGGGTCATCAACATGCACAATAGTCCGATAAGTGTCGATGACGGCGAGGTGTTTGCACAGGAGCAGCCCCCTTCTTCGTCGATCTCGGTGGCCTGCGTCGGCTCTCCGGCATCGGTGAGCGCGCCGGCGTCGGAGCGGTGGAAGTCGCTCAATTCCTCGACCGTCACGGGGCTTTCGCTGTCGGCGTCGGGGAGAATCTGAAAATCGACGAAAGTACCGGGTTGGTGGGAGGTACCGTTGCGGTCGATGAGGACCAGTTGCCCGCACCACTGGCCGGGGTGGAGGTCGCCGGATTCCAGAGGCTGTTCTTCGACCCGCCAGACCCCTCCGGGCTCCACGGTGCGATCGTTGGCATTGGACCACCACGGGTGGCCCAGCTGACTGGGGTGTTCGATCTCGCCGCAGGGTCGATCGGTGATGTGGAAGCCGGCGCGGCGAATCCACACCGGGGATGATCGCTCGTTGGCGAGGGCGAAGCTCAACGCCGCCTGTTCGCCGTGCACGATCTCCGCAGGGGTGACAAACGGTTGTTCTTCGACGCTCAGATCGGAGGGGGACAATGCGTCGACATCAAAGGCGTCGGCGTAAAAATCACGGGTCCCTGTGCCTCCCTGGCCGTCGGCCGGGGCGATGCGCAACGGGGCGGCGTGGAAGCTGTCACTGGAGTCGAGATACGCTTCGTCCGGGGCGTTCGGGTCGAGAAGATGAAGTCGGTGATTGATATGGGGTTGATTCCACAGTCCGGGCTGACGTGTGGCGATCGCGACAAGGCCAGAATTGAGCCACCTCGCGGAGGCAAATTCGCCGTTCAACGCGGGATGATCACCCATATCAACGCGCCACAACACTTCGCCCTGGGCGTCGACGATGAATACCGACTTGTCGCTGGTCAGCAACAGGCGGCCATCGAGGTCGGCCATCAGATCTCGAAGCGGATGCAGATCATCGATGATCACGGCTTCCGGGGCGTCGGCGTCGTCATCGGAGCGAATGATCACGCCGTCCTCATCGCTGCTCTCAATGGAGATGACGTCGACTCCGGACAGGGAGAGCTCGGACCAAACCATGCCGGCGGCGATTCGGTTTTCCGGAAGCGCCACCGCCCGTGCGATGTCGGGCCGACGATTGTTCTCTGTCGTCGTATAGCTAAATGGATAATCATCGTCGATGCGATCGTAGATCCGTACCATTCCCGTGGTGTCGTCTCCGACCAAAAAGCGGTCCGGGTTGTTGGGGGTGATATATCCCTTGGCTACCACACTGGGAAATCGCTTCCCGGCGTCGCTCGGGAAAAGCTCATCGACCTGTGTGCCCTGAGGGTCAAAGCGAACGGCGCCGCGCCCCGATCCGTCACCCAATAACAGATGTCCACCGGCCAAGACGACCAGATCGCTATAGGTGGCAAGCGAGCCGTCCGATAATTGCAGTGAAATCGCCGGTCCCGGGTCGAGACGTGGTGGTCCATCGACGGGGGATTCGGCGATGACACTATCCAGACTCGCTGTACCTGCGGCGCTCAACACGTAGATCGCCTCGCCGGCGGACGCCGAACTCAGCGAAAACATCAGACTTAGTATCAGAATACATCCCGCAATCGGTGTGCGGCCAAAAGACCGGGGGCCCGAGACAGGCGAGGTGAGCTGTGTTAATGGTCGATGCGATTTCAAGAGCTTGTCCCAGCGGCAAAGTCGTTCTCAGGCCGGCGTTCGATGGTTCGGGCGCCGGTATAATAGGATCAATGAGCCTCAACATTCCACCGGGAGCACCCAATCGATATGAAGGACCATGAATCTCCGCGATCGATACGAGTGGCCGGAGCGCCTCGGATAACGGAAGCCGGCCGCGAGGTCTTCTCCTTTCACCTGCATCGCTATCTCGCCGGTTGGTTTGATGAGACCGGATGCTCTCGGGCAATGGTGACCGTCGGATTTCCCGGCAGCGAGGCTGATCTGGGGGCCTATCGCGTCAGTCCCTATGAGG
>SKPJ01000177.1 GCA_007119595.1 Myxococcales bacterium | reverse complement strand
GGAGTCCATCGACGAGATGCAGCAGCGGCTCGACAACCGGTTTCGAGATGCTGTCGATCAAT
The DNA here is from genome assembly GCA_007119595.1 of Myxococcales bacterium. Classification (GTDB taxonomy): domain Bacteria; phylum Myxococcota_A; class Bradymonadia; order Bradymonadales; family Bradymonadaceae; genus SLJM01. Next base: position 2,862 of record SKPJ01000177.1, on the reverse strand, counting down.
TGACGCATATCCCGGAGATGCGCCGCGAATTGACGCGGATGCGCGAGACCATCGAAACTCTGGAACGGCGTCTCGACGAGTTCGAAAAACGCGCCGTCGATGGGGAGTAACCATCGGGAATCGATCTGTTGGAAAATCGCTGCCCCCGGTGTAGAGTCGACGCGTTCTCAGCTTTTGGCCATTTATCGCACTGAGGTCGAACCATGATCATTCGCTGTCCGGAATGTTCCACCGGTTTTAATTTGCCCGATGAGCGGGTTACGCCGGAGGGAACCAAGCTAAAATGCTCGCGATGCAAACATGTGTTTCGCGTTCGCGCCGACGCCGACGGAGAACCGGAGTTTTTCTATCGACCTGGAGACAATGAGGGCGATAGCAAAAGTGGAGGTGGTTCCGGGGCCGGCAATAGTCCGTTTTCCAATGCCGGTTCGGATTTGAAGCCCAAAAAGTCGAGCGCCTTCGGAGATCTCGATGATGACGATGGGCAGGTCGGGGCGTTTGAATCGGCGGTGGCGAGCACCGACGAGACCTCGGAATTGAACGATGTCGTCGAGGAAGCTCAAGCAAAGGAAAAAGCAGACGCCACCTCCAGCGGCGGATATTCGGCACCGGCCCCCTCGCCGTCGGCGACGCCGGCCGCCCAGCAGGATCCGTCGGTCGGTGCTCTGAGCGGCTCTAATGGCTCTCTTCAAGGAGGGCATAATGTTGGACAAGCCGCCGCTGGCGCAGCGGGACAAGCGGTGGCAGCCCAGCGAAATCCAGGCGGAGCTACGCCTGCGGCCGCAGGTCCCGGTGCGGGAGCAGGTGGACCCTCGCCGGCCGCCGGAGCTCCGGGGCCTGCTTCCGGACCGCCAAAAAACGCCGTGGGCCCCCCTCCGACGGCGAAAGTAAAGAAAAACGATGCGCCCCAGAAGTCGGTTCCGGCCACCGCCCAACCCGATGAGAAGCCGCGGCTGATGACCGGTGATTGGGACGTCGACGATAGCCTGGCGCCGCAGCGTCTGGGGCCCAGCATGGCCACCAAGGCCCTCGCCTTTTTGTTGGCGTTGAGCGTCCTGTTCATCGGATTTATGTGGTTTGTGGCCGTCAAAAACGATGGGTTTATCGATTTCGACGCCTTCTCCGACATGACGGCTGTAGCGTTCTCCGATGGCGAGTATGAGCCCCGTCCGGAGTGGGCCCCAGTGGTCCCCGACGTGGTGATCGTCGAGCCCACCGAAGCCGCCAGTGTGGAAGGCGTCCACGGCGAATTGGTACAGGTGGGGCAAGATGACCACGTCTTCGTATTGCAGGGAATGGTGCGCAACAACGAGAGCTCCCGGATTTTCGACGTGGAATTGCGCGCCATGGTCATGTCCGCCGAAGGTCGGACCATGCAGGAGGTGGTCTCACCGCTGTATCAGGGAGCAGAGATGGGTGAGTTTCGCAATCTCCAGGATATGGACGAACTCGAGGATCTGTTGGGTAGCAGCGGAGTTCGAATCGATCCCGGAGGCGTCGAGCACTTTACCCTGGTCTTGGACAATCCACCGCACCGCGTGATCGATGGAGAGCGATATTTCTTTCGCGTGGAAGTCGCCAATATGGGCGGTGGAGATCAGAGTTAATCTACATCTCCTGGGTCTTCACAAATGCGAATCTGTCCGGAATTAGGGCGTGTCTGCAGTGTTCAGCCACGCCCTGACGCGGCCGTCGACGCGGCGGTTCGAGATTCACGGAGCAGCCCATGAGCGACGGCGAGGAACCGAACAAAGACCAACCCACCGACGAGGGGAGTGAGCAGGCAACGCCCTTGGAGTTCGATCCCTCGGTCCCCGATCCGCTCCACGAGACGTATCAGCAACTGCTGGCAAGCGTGGAGCGATTGCCGGAGCTTCCGATGCAGGCCGCCGTGGTCCGTCGGGTCTTGGAGTCCTTGGACAAGGCGGAAACGGTGTGGGTTCTCGATCAATTATTGCGCGGTGCGCTGTGGGGTAAATCGGGTGCAGCCCAGACCGCGATGGCGGCGGTGTGGTGGTTGATAGAAATTCGCCGCGACGACGAGTATCAGACGATTAAAGAACTTTTCGAAACGGCGCATCACTCCCGTCGGGCAGCCGTGCTGGATCTGTTTCGAGAGGTCCCACCCCACCGGGCGCTGGCAGCGACGCAGCAACTCCCCGAGGTTCGGCTTCCCACGGAACGAGACGTCACCCTCGGCGAGAGGCGAACGATGGCCTCCGGGCCCAAACGCCGACTGTTGGAGCGTCTGCTGATGGATCCCGATCCGCTGGTGATCCGCAAGTTGTTGTCCAATCCCCATATCCGCCTGGCAGACGTCAAGATCATTGCCTCGCGACGGCCGGCGACGCCGGAATTGCTCCAGGAGATTGTCTATCACCCCCGGTGGTTCCGCAGTAATGGCGCCCGTGACGCCGTGGTGCGCAACCCCTATACCGATACGGGGTTGGCATTGAAGTTGTTGCCCACATTGGGGATCAAGATTTTGCGGCGACTGGTCTACAGTGGAGATCTGCACCCACTGATTCAGGAGTCGGCAAAGCGATTGGTCAAATTGCGCGAGGAGCGCACCGCTCCCTGGCGCGTTTAACTAGTTCCCATCCGGAAACCCCATGAATTTCGCAGATGCCGGCTGAAATCATGATCTCGATATCGGCTTAACACTTGGAGTAGCCTCCGGCTACGCCTGCGGTTGCGCCGAATATCGATCTCAAAGATTTCATCTCGGCCCTGCTCAGATTCGGAAACCCCGGAATTTCGCAATGGCCGGCTGAAATCGCGATCTGACTATCCGCTCAACACTTGGAATAACCTCCGGATATGCCTGCGGTTTCGCGAAATAGTCATCTCAACGATTTCATC
>SKPJ01000193.1 GCA_007119595.1 Myxococcales bacterium | reverse complement strand
GTACAATGGCCTTGCGCGAGACCATGCTGCGAACCCCCAGGGCGAGGGTGATGGTCATGATCGCCGGTAGACCCTCGGGGATCGCCGCCACGGCGAGGCTGACGACGAGCATGAATAGATCGGTGAGCCCGTAGACCTCGGCAAACCATCCGTACCCAAATAGTGCCGCCGCCACGGCGAGGATGATCACCGACAACCACATCCCGAATCGATCGATCTTGCGCAACAGCGGGGTCTGTAATTTCTCCACCGAGGCGACCATCTCACCGATCTTACCGACCTCCGTATCGGTGGCCGTAGCCACCACCACCGCACGAGCTGTGCCGCGCACGACCATGGTGCCGGAGAACGCCATCGACGTCCGGTCGCCGAGCAACGCATCCTCGGCAACTGCATCTGCAGACTTGGACACCGCCTCCGATTCTCCGGTCAACAGCGCCTCTTCCACAGCCAGATCGTTGCCCTCCAGAAGACGTATATCGGCCGGAACCCGGTCGCCGGACTCCAACCACACCACGTCGCCGACCACCAACTCCTCTGCGTTGATTCGATGGCGCTTTCCTCCCCGGATTACCGTCGCCTCCGGCGACAGCATCTTGCGGATCATCTCCATGGCCTCTTCGGCCTTTCCCTCCTGCACGAAACCGATGACGGCGTTGATGATGACCACCGCCAAGATGACCGCCGTATCCACCCACTCACCGAGATAGGCCGTCAGGCCGGCGGCGACGATCAAGATATAGATCAGCACGTCGTGAAATTGCCGCAGCAGACGCAACAGAGCCGATTCCCGCTCGGCTTGTTCCAGTTGATTCGGGCCGTGCTCGGCAAGTCGGCGCTTCGCCTCTTCCTCGGATAGACCTTTGCGGGTCGTCTCCAACTGCTCCAGGGCTTTGTCGGGCGATCGATGGTGCCAAGGACTCACTTCTTTACTCCGAAACTGTATCCGCAAATGATGATCGCATATCGCTGATTTACCTTCTCCTCTACATCCTCAGCGCTCGGTTCCCGCAGATCGTGGTATCAGGTTACCTCTTTGATGAAAAAGTCGTTGTGGTAATTGGCGTATGAAATTATGGGGTGAATTGTTCTCGGTTCTCCCCGGTTCTGTGCCGAAATGTCACACCCGAAACGCCTGCTTCGATCTTTGATGGCATCCCTTATTTGCCCGCCAGTGAGCTATAGGAGTTTATTTCTCCGAGCCCTTTCGTGGATTGGCATGAGCCGTGCATTTACAATAATTGACGTGGCGACCACAGTCCCATTGGATGATGGATTTAAGGGGTCATAAAATGCGAATGTTCGGTGTTGTTGTCTGCATGGCGAGTCTGGTCTTTATCGGAGAATTGGCGGCACTGGATTTAGCCCGTCCCTACGAGGCTTCGCTGGCCGTCAGTTATGGTTATGACAATAGTGATGGATCGGGATGCACCGACTATGAATGCGGGTCGGTCTGCTATAGCGGCCATGCCGGCAGCGATTTTCCCCTTGTGCTTGGAACGGAAGTGCTCGCCGGCGCCGACGGAACGGTTTCCGCGGTCCACAATGGTTGTTCGGATTGGGGCTATCTGGGAAATACCTGCGGCGGTCGGTGCGGCAATTATGTGCGCATCGAACATCCCAATGGTGATTCCACGGTCTACTGCCACCTGCAGAACAATAGCCTGACCGTAAGCACTGGTGATACCGTCAGTTGTGGGGAGGTTATCGGTCGATCCGCCAGCTCCGGAAGCTCCACCGGGCCCCACCTACACCTGGGTTGGCGCCCCGGCGGAGGGCCTTCGACCGACGTGTATGCCGGCTCCTGTAATTCCTCCCCGGGCGCATGGGCTCAGCAAAATGCCTACGGTGAAGCCCCCAGTGGAGATTGTGGCTGTACCGCCTCCGGCGAGGTCTGTGACGGTACGGACAGCAATTGCGACGGCGAAGTCGACTCCGGCGACGTCTGTGAGGTTGATTTGCTGCACCAGGCCCCCCAGGCCTATACTAGGACCCATACCACCGATATTGACGGCGATGGCCGACAAGAGATATGCGGTCGATTTTACCACGGATTTCGTTGTTTTGGTTTCGACGGCACCGACTGGAATGAGAAGATCTCCCCCTCCTTCATGGGCGAAGATGATGGCTGGGGCGAGCCTCAATACTACTCGACGATCCGGATGGGTGATATCGACGGCGACGGCCGGGCCGATGTATGTGCTCGGTTCTCCGACGGCTTTACCTGTTGGTTATCCACGGGGGATGGATTTGAAAAATTCGACACCATTCCCTGGACCGATCACGAAGGTTGGGACCGACCGGAGTATTATACGACGATTCGCCTCGCCGATATCACTGGCAATGGTCGCCACGACGTTTGTGCCCGCGGCGCCAGCGGCTGGCACTGCTATCTGTCGACCCCGGATGGCTTTGGCCAGCGCATCGATGGTCCGGAATGGTCCGACGCCAACGGGTACGACCGGGCTCGCTATTACGGGACGATTCGCGTCGGCGATATCGATGGCGATGGCTACGACGACGTCTGCATCCGCGGACCCGAGGGATTCCAATGCTTCCGCGCCAGCACAGAGGGCTTCGAAGGTGGAGGCGTTGGATTTCAATACCTGACCACCGAAGAGGACCTGGCCGACGAACACGGATGGGACAATGTCATCTACTGGCATACCCTTCGCCTCGCCGACATCGACGGCGATGGCACTCTCGCCCTGTGCGGGCGAAACGCCAATCGTCTCTTCTGTCAGCGCTTCAACGGTTCCACGTTCGGGGAGCGAATCCATTTCGGAAACCTGAGTAACGACAGTGGTTGGTCAGATCCCACCAATTACGCCACCTTGCGTGTCGGAGACGTCTCCGGCGACGGAAGCGACGATCTCTGCATCCGCGCCAACGCCGGGATGCGCTGCTACCGAGTCGACGGCGACGAGGTCACCCGCTGGGACGGCCCGGAGTGGTCCAATGCCCGGGGGTGGGATGCTCCGGCGTCCCACGGCCCCCTCTTTGTCACCGACCTCGACGCCCAGGGCCCTGGAGCGCTGTGTTCTCGCGCAACAGACGGACTGACCTGCAAGCAATATGGAGGAGGAGGCTTTGTGGACCTCCCGAAATTTCACCAATTCACTGATGACGGAAGCTGGACCCGGCGCCGCTACTACAGCACCCTGAGAATGGGGACTGGAGTCTGTCCCGAATCGGTATGCGGAGAGGAGGAAGAAGTGGAGGAGGAAGAGGAAGAAGTGAAGGAGGAAGAAGAGCCGAACGTTCCCATCGAGGACGATGATCCCATTGAGGAAGAAGAGCCCCCTTTTTCCTCCGATGATGTCGGTGTCTCCGAAGATACGGGCACGGCTGGTCCCTCTCAGAATTACACGGTCAGTGACGACTCCAGTTGCGCAACCGTGGCCTCCGGACAATCCGGTGGCACTGCCTGGCTCTTTTTCGTCGGACTCTTCGGATTGTGGTGGTGTCGACGCAAGCGGTCGAGACTTGTGGCAATGCTATCCCTGCTCACACTGGGCACATTTGGACTTCTGGGTTGTGACGGACCGGTCCCCGATACCGAGTCGGTATCGCCGGACCACACGACTCAGGCCCAGGCGACCACATTGGCCACCGAGACGAAGGCACCGGTGGGACGTCCAGCCCCTGTCGATGAGGACCACGATCTACTCGCCATTCACGGCGATTGGCGCGTCTATGGCGAAGCCCTATCCCGTCCCCACGGCACTGACGGGCCCCTGCAATATCAACCGACCTTGGTTCAACAAGGCACGGAGAAGGAGTGGCCCCTCGACAGCGAGATTATTTCCGAAGCGTTGCTCGTCGGTGATGGTCCCACCCTATTTGCTCTCAAACCCAACGGGACTCTGCTGAGTCTGCCCCTGGATACACCGGCAGAGCCCACGGTGATCGACCGCAACATCAGCTCTCAGATCACGGCTTCCGTGGACGGATGTTGTGTGGCCTATATCCGCGATTCCTTCGACCAGACCCTGCATGTCCACCACCTGCAACGGGGAGAGCTGTATATGGTCCTCCTCGGCTACTCGCTGGGCTGGGCTCCGGCCCTCTCCCCCGGCGGCGAGGAAGTGGCCTGGACCGCTTCGCCCATGGGCTACGCCTCGATCTTGGTTTCCTACGAAGATGCTGAAGAGCCGCGAATCATCGTCAATGCCGAGGAAAACTTGGACGTCGATCAACTCGCCCCCTATCCCACGGGTATCCACCTGCCGATCTGGAGCGAGGAGGGCATCGCCTTCGAGGATGACTCCCACCTGTGGTTGATCGATGAGTCGGGCCAATTTATCGGCATGGCCGACGCCGGGGACGGAATGTTCTGGGATGAAGTCCAGGGCAAGCTCGTCAATCGCTTTGGAAACGCCATCGACTGGAAATCCCCGCCATCGCAGCATCGGCGTTAACCCTCAGTTCTCAACAGGTGTGTCTTTACCCAACGCTCAGCACGTCGTGAAATTGCCGCAGCAGGCGCAGCAAAGCAGACTCCCGCTCGGCTTCCTCCAGCCACGCGGACTCGTCCAGACTACGCTAAGAATCGACAGTGGTCACGACCTAGCCATCGAGCAACAGGCCATCGAGCAACGTCACCGCAGGAGGCCTCGAGAGATTCCAAAGCCCCGTACTTCCCCCCTGCAAATCTACAAGTGAAGGCTCGATACGACGTTCATTTGTCGAACCAAAACATGCCCTACTCGTGGTAGAAGACGCCGCGCAAAAACTCCGTGCTGGTCTGGGCGGAGTCCATTCGGTGAGACGTGGCTCGAAATTGGTAGTACATACCCGGCTCAAAGGGGCCATCGTATTCGGACCGGCCGGACGGACCGAGGTATCCGCACTAGCGCAGCAATAAGCGCTGATCCGCCATCGAACCCATCCACTTCCCTGGGACCGGGACCCGGCGGACCCGGGGGACCGACGGGACCGGGGGACCGACGGGACCGGACCGACTGGTAGACGACGGACGACAGGCCGACGGACCAGGCCGACGGACCAGGCCGACGGACCGACGGACCAGGCCGACGGACCAGGCCGACGGACCAGGCCGACGGACCGAGGTATCCGAACTAGCGCAGCAATAAGCGCTGATCCGCCATCGAACCCATCCCTGGGACAGGCCGACGGCCGGACGGCCGACTGCGCAACCCACACTCCACCTACTCAAAGTATTTTCGTATCCGTCCGGCAGGGCACGTCTGATCACCGGATCACTCCGTGCATCCTGACGTGCCCGCCCACCCATTCAATTGATCCGTTGGTTCTGTGGCGATGACGCTAATCGGGAGGTCGCCACTGGTCGGGCAACAGGTCGTCGATGGCCGACTGAGGATGGTCCTGGATCCGCATCAAGACATCGGTCAGATAGTCCTGGGGATTGACCTTGTTGGCGATGCAACTTGCCACCAATGATTGGAGCACCGTCAAATTCTCGCCGGCCTGGTCGTGGCCAACGAAGAGAAAGTTCTTTCGGCCCAGGGCGATCAGTCGAAGGTGGCGCTCGCTGATGTTGTTGTCGACCGCCACTTTGGACCGACGACGGACCGAGGGACCGACGACGGACCGACGGACGACGGACCGGACGACGGACCGACGGACGACGGACCGACGGACGACGGACCGACGGACGACGGACCGACGGACGACGGACCGACGGACGACGGACCGACGACGGACCGAGGTATCCGCACTAGCGCAGCAATAAGCGCTGATCCGCCATCGAACCCATCCACTTCCCTGCGCAACCCACACTCCACCTACGCAAAGTATTTTCTGGACCGACGACGGACCGGACCGACGACGGACCGAGGTATCCGCACTAGCGCAGCAATAAGCGCTGATCCGCCATCGAACCCATCCACTTCCCTGCGCAACCCACACTCCACCTACGCAAAGTATTTTCTGGGGACCGGACCGACGACGACCGACGGACGACGACCGACGGACGCACTTCCCTGCGCAACCCACACTCCACCTACGCAAAGTATTTTCTGGGGACCGGACCGACGACGACCGACGGACGACGACCGACGGACGGACGACGACCGACGACGGACCGAGGTATCCGCACTAGCGCAGCAATAAGCGCTGATCCGACCGACGGACCGACCGAGGTATCCGCACTAGCGCAGCAATAAGCGCTGATCCACCATCGAACCCATCCACTTCCCTGCGCAACCCACACTCCACCTACGCAAAGTATTTTCTGAATCGTCGATAACAGAGCCGAGGGCAACCAACAGACCGCTTGGGAGGTTACCGATGACACAACCACGTCGACATATCGCCGGTCAGTGCGTTCACCTGAGCCGGCGCTGTTTTCATCGAAAGTTTTTCCTTCGCCCCGACAACTTCATCAATCGGGTTCTTTTCTATGAGACCGCGCGGGCCTCGAAGCGCCACGGCCAGGCCATCCACGGTTCGATGGCGATGTCCAACCACATCCATCAGATCTCGACGGATACCACTGGCGAGCGCAGTGACTACATGCGGGATGCGATGAGGGAAATCTCGAGTGCTCGCAATCACAACCTCAAGCGTCGCGACTCGCTGTGGGATGGACGACCCTTCGGGGATACTGTGTTGCTCGACAGAGACGCCATCGAGAGACAACTAATTTATCTTTGGTGCAACCCGGTTGAGGCGGGCTTGGTCCGTCGCGCCGAACACTGGCCGGGCTTCAAAATCCTTCCCCGCCACTGGGGAAAGACTTACCGCATCAAGAAGCCGGACACCTACTACGGAAGAAGTTCTCCGGAATACGTCGAAATTACTCCCATGCCTCCTCCGGGCTACGGTGATATGAGTCTTGAGGAAGTCCGCCAGCACTTCGAAGATCTATTGCGGGAGGCCGAGGATGAAATCCGCAAGGCTCGCCGGAACAAGAAAGTGCTCGGTGTGGTACGGATATGCCGTACCGATCCCTTCTCAAGCCCAAAGACGCCATCGCCGATGGGCACCCTAAGCCCCCGCTTTGCATCGAAAAACCGAGAGCTTCTGTCGCGAGCGAAGAACCTTCATCATCAATTTCAAGACAACTACCAGCGCCAACGGGTCAAATGGATGGCCGGGAAACGAGCGACCTTCCCCTGCGGCACCGTCCAATTGAGACGATGCGCCCCCATCCGATGCAAACCTCCTGATGACGGAGAGCCTGGCCTCTTCGAGCTGAAGCCCGCTGTGGGATAGCCAATACTGCTTTGGTCAGCGCCACAGCCAACACCGTAGGAACGTCTTGATGAAGCGAGCTGCTTCGCGACGCATCGCTCTGTCCTCACCGACCCAACGCCTCTCTCATCGTCCATGAATAGCCGTTGAGGTTACGCATCGCCTCAGTCGAAATCGCTCGGATATCTCTCGCAAATATCCGGTTCATGGATGTGCGGTATCTGCCCCATTAAATTCGTTTGAGATTGAGGGGGCAATTCACCCACAAAATCGCCGGAGCCCCCCGTAAGAACTGGTCTTTGCATTTACCTCGGTCGGTCTTGTTCGGTCGGTCTTGTTTCGGTCTTGTTTTTGGTCTTGTTTTTGTCTTGTTGGTCTTGTTGGATCTCACCTACGTCGATACCGAGGAAGGCTGGTTGTATCTGGCCGCTATCCTGGACGTGCACAGCCGCAAAATCGTGGGCTGGGCAATGGATCGAACCATGAGTCGAAAGCTGTGTATGGACGCACTTGAGATGGCTGTAATGGTCCGACAGCCCGGCAAAGGGCTGGTGCATCATTCCGATCGCGGCAGCCAGTATGCCAGCGCCGATTACCAGGCCATGCTCAAGCAGCACGGCATAGTCTGCTCAATGAGTCGGAAAGGCGATTGTTGGGACAACGCTCCCATGGAAAGCTTCTTCGGCACGTTGAAAACAGAGTCGCTTCATCGCTACAAATTCAAAACACGTAACGATGCAAGACGGGAGATTTTCGAGTATATCGAGATCTTCTATAACCGAAAACGAATCCACTCGGCGCTTGATTTTATAAGCCCTGAGGCATTCGAAGCTCAGGTGGCAAAAGCTGCCTGATTCAGAGTGTCCAAGAAACCAGAGCAACATCATTCTTCCCCTGCACCGCTGCCCTACCCTCAAAAACTGCCCCCTTTTAAATCCTTGCCTAATAAGGGCGCTTATACAGTGTCCGTGCGGTTATTCTACGGCGAACAAAGCTCTAGTCGTGCGTTGTTCTAGGTTGGTAACTTGCCTTATGAATAGATCGGCGTCATATTTAGTTTAAGCGAAGGCAGAACTTCATTCGCCCCGAGTTACGGGAAACAAAAATGAGTACTCTAGTCACCGAAAAAGATCTCCGGCGATTTGCTTCGGTGGGGTATCCTGCTCCAGTCCGTTCGAACGGGCACACCGGCCCGGGTGCATTAGCGGAGAGCGTTGTACGGGTAATGGAGTCACCAGCCGCACGGTTAGCGAAAGCAGCAGCGCTCGCAGTCAAGAATCTCGCCCAGCGTAACGAGTTGGGAACATTCTCGCACTTTGACCTATCAGATAATGCGCGACGACGACTCGGCTACCTAGCAGAACGATGCGCACAGGGAGAGGATCTATCTTCTGCCGTGGGGCAACGACTTGTTCTTTTTGGTACTAGACTCCACAAAGTCGACGATTCTAAGAAACCGCCATTGACATTCATGGCCAAGACAAACCCCACGTTGCTTCGTCTTATGGCTGAGCAATCCGATGTAATAAGCCGTCGATGGGGCGTTTACGGAGAAATCTAACCTCCTTTGAACTCCTTTCTTTCCTGTCCTGTCCCCAGTCAACAATGAATCTCTCCGACGTTTCTGCCTATCTGCCAGAGGCGGTTCTATCCCAGCAAGCGCTACGCATCCAAAAATTCCTTCTTCAAGTGGATACTGAATTAGGGTGCGATTGCACGATTGCTGTTTATGGTTCCGCTGCTGTCACTCTTTATCGGGCCGACGATTCGGATGCCCATGAATACGGCTACACGTATGATATTGACGTGGCGCGCTCCAGTCCGAAAGAACTCGACCTTTCTGGGCACGTAGATTCATCTTCCTACGATCCTCCTCTTGAATTTCAGTACTACGACGTCGAGAGATGGTTAGTCCATCCTGATTGGAAAGAAGCTTTGATCGACATGACAGCCTTGCTTGGTACACAGAATTTGCGCGTTTGCCTGCTTCATCCCATCGATCTTGTGGTAACAAAACTCGCTCGATGCAATTCGCAGGATTTGGAAGATGGTCAATCACTTCGTGAACGCTACGTCAGTGATACCGCGATCGTGCGCGACCGGTTACTTGAAGCCGTAAAATACTGGCCGGGAAGCGACCGGGAAAGATCCCAAGTTGAGTACGCGTTTGAAGGGGTTTTTGAGGAAAAAATTAGTTTGCCGTAGAGAAAAGTGCAGCCAACACCCAAGAAAATTGGTCAATCTCACGTGACGCCTTCACAGCGCCCGAGAGCGACTCTTTCCCGGCGCCGCTGCCCTACCCAGCGAAAATTGATCCCTTTTGAAATCTTACCTATAAGGGTGCTTATGCAGGTTTCATGAGGGTTTCCGCCATTTTTGCCTTTGTAATCCGAAGATCGATCCTGATACCCTTTTCTCGGTGGATATTTCTGGTTGCCGATTCCCGGCGACCCTTTTTAGTCGACGCACCCACCTGAATCGTCGGCACAGGAGAGCACAGCGATGGGCGGAATTTTTAACGACGGCGGCGCCGTCAAGTGACTATCTCTGTGTGGTCTGCGATGGCGCCTTTCACCAAGGACGGTTATGGCAGACAGCGATTCATCCCCCGAAAAGATCATCACAGCACCGGTGCACGTCGATGCGCACGCCTAGGGATTCGTCCCGGAGGATGTAACTTCCCGGCATGATCCGCCTTCTGCGGGAGTAGTCGGCCGACAAGAAAAACGTACCTTGTCGGGACCGCAGCTAGGCCGATTGGTCAAAGCTGCCCGGGACTTCCAACCGCTTTGCTTCGCAAAAATAGCGACTTTGGCGTTTACCGGAATGCGTATTGGCGAGTTGTAGGGGCTCCACTGGGATGACATCGGTCTGGGCGACCAGATCATTCACATCCGCCGCGCGGCGTGGAAGGGTGAAGTTAATACCCCGAAGACCGACAAGGCCCGGCGCACCGTCTACGTTCACGACTTCATTGCGGACGTGTTACGGGATCATCGCGAGGAGATGATGCGCGAGCAACACCCCGGTTTTGAAGCCGGGATCGCGTTCCCCGCAAACCACGGCGGTTACCGCTATGGTACGTCGCTGGCAAAGCCGCTGCGACTTGTGAGCGAATATTGTGGTCTTCCTTTCGCTGCGACGCCGCAAGTGTTGCGCCGTACATGGAACATCTTGCTTCTGGAGGCCCGGGTTGATCGGATCACCATCCGATCGATGATGGGGCATACCTCCGAGCAGATGACGGAACGCTATGCGGGGATTGGAGATCGCCTGAAACGGGAGGCCGTCAACGGCGTGTTAGGCGACGTGATCGCACGTGAGCTTGTGATTAGCGATCAAAGTCGCAAGTCGGAGTTGCGATCTGACGCCCCCGACAAACGCGCAAATACGCATGAATGTTGAACGCGTCCGGAGGGATTCGAACCCCCGACCGGCGGCTTAGAAGGCCGCTGCTCTATCCAGCTGAGCTACGGACGCAAAAGAACCCGAAACCCTGGTGGTTTCGGGCCTTTTAAATCGGGGCGGCCGGATTCGAACCGGCGGCCCCCTGCTCCCAAAGCAGGTGCGCTACCATGCTGCGCCACGCCCCGTGTCATATGTGGTGATTCGACGTTGTGGTTGCTCACCGAATTCGGCTCGCTCCTGGCATCGATCACCACTGATCATCGCCCTGTCCCGCCGGTGGGGTTCGGCGATGCGGCCAGCAGGTATAGTGCATTGTGGTGTGGGGCGCAACCGGGGCCATCGGAGAGGGCAGGGCAATCGCATTAGAGATTTTCGTCGACCAGTGACAGCAAGTGCATGAAGTAGTCGTGGTCACAGGCCGCGCGCAGTTG